>DATLSB010000165.1:0-6603 GCA_035534415.1 Candidatus Dormiibacterota bacterium
GCCAAACTCAGTTGCACGCGGCGGTCCTTCCAGCGATGGACCGTTTGGTAGAGGGGAAGGAACGCTTCGATCGAGCGCTGCTCGAGATGCTCCCGCACGCGCTTCTCATGTTGCGCGCACGTGTACGCTGCATACCAGTGCGGCTGTAGCCAGTCTAGCGGCATTGGGGCGTAGTTTTCTGGACTTTCGCGTTCGTGCTGAATTGTTGCCATTTTCATTTAATTTAAATCCGTTTCATACAGCTTCGCCCCGTCACTTACAGAGGCGCATGTGACCTAACCTTATTTCTTACTTTTCGTTACAAACAAACTCAAGTTCGTTCGTGCAGCTTGTCAGCAGCGCGCATCGGCTCTGAATCTTCGCGTCAGTGAGGCTGAGGCTGGTGGCCGTTCCGCGCGCCCCACGGAATTTTCGATCTGATCTCGACAAGAACCTCGTGCGCCAGAATCCTGACCGGATCTTGCGGGTCGACCTCTTGCCAGCGCGCGCGCCCGAGAATCCAAGTCACACCAAATCCAAACGAGAGCAGCGTCCCGAGAAACATGATGAGCAGCCGCGGCGGAGAATATTTCTTCTCCGGCACATTGCCTGGATCGAGAACCTTGACGCTCGGTATTTCCTTGGCTTCTTCCACTTTTGCCAACTCATATTCCTGTGTCAGAGTTTCAAATATTGTCTCTTCCACTTTTGTGTTTCGGTAAAGGTCGGCATAGGATACGCCCAAAAGCGGCAGTTCGCGTATAGACGGATACAACGATCCGCCCCCCGACCCTGGTTTTCCACCGAGCCTGTCGAGCTGCTGCCGCAGTTCAGCCACGCGCGCCTGGAGTGACCGCACGCGAACATTATTCGAGGTATAGATTTGCCGCAACCCTTCGAGTTCAGACTGCGCCGCGATAAGCTCGCCCTGTAGGGTTGCCGCTGCGTCGACCATCGCCTTGCCTTGTTCTGGAATATTGATCGCCGTATTCTTACTCGCAAACTGGCCAAATTTCTTTTCCGCGTTCTCCAGATCCTGGCTCACGACCTGGAGACGTTGTTCGAGAAAGACCCGTTCTCGATGCGCGGAAGACGTAGTCAACTTGGCCACCAGTCCATTCAGCGCGTCGATGTATGCATTCGCCAGCATGGCAGCGCGTTGGGGGCTTCGGTCCGTGACCGAGAGGCTGATGATGCCGCTTTTCCGATCTTCGGAGATGCTCGTGTTTTCCACGAGCCGCCGCCGAGCCGCCGCTGCGCCGGAAACTTTATATACCTGCTTCAGATTGAATTCGTCCACCAAGCGCGAACGCACGGTCCGGCTTCCCAAAATGCCCACGAACAGGCCGCCTGTACTTTGCAGGCCGAATAGGTTCCCGGCCATCGCGCCGAGCCCGGAGCCAGCGCGCCCGGAAAGAGCAGCCAGCATTGCCACTCCTGAGCCTGATTGATTATCGGGCGGCATCAGTTTCGCTGTGGATTGATAGCGCTTCGGAATCGCAAAAGCAATCCCTGTAGCCAGCACCAGGCCTAAAATCGTGACGCGACCAAGGGAACGCCTTTGCTCCCACAGGATCCTAAGCCTTGTGGCTACTCCGTGATCTGCAACTTCGCGCGACAACGATTCGGCAGTATTATCCAAATCGAGCACGGCCGGTTCCGGCGCTTCCTGTCTTCTCGGCATCTAATGGGCTTCTCCAAATACATTCTTGATGACGTTCAATGGCCTTCGCTCGTTCCGGTGCGACCCCATTTACCCCAGGAGCGCGGCCAATACGTGATTCCAAATGATGAAGTCCAGTTCGACTGCGGCGTTGGCGCCAACAACGGAATGTTCCACTTCTCGTACTGCAGGAAACCGGACAAACTCACATCCTTATGCAGCGACCAGTTGACAGATATTGAGCCGTCGTTCAGCGTACCGCCGCCGGGGATGAAATCCGGCGCTGTCTTCGAGTGGCGATAACCAAGCTGGATCGAGTTACGAGCGCTCGCCCAATAGGTGCTCCACACTTGAAAACCCGTTCCTTCCCTGCCAATCCAGCTTCCGATGATGTTTTTCTTGTTCGTATACAAATCGTGATAAAAGCTATCGATGTAAATGAAACGCCCGCCGACACTGTCAGCAGTTGGAACATCTGTGTACACCGCCTCGGCTCGAAAATCCACCTTCGGCAAGCCAGGCAGCCTGGGCAGATAAATCCCTGGATTCATGGCAGCTCGCCGGGGCGCGGCAAGCGGTGACGGGTCATCCGTGGCGAGCGAATCCGCATACACGGTCAGCCAGTTGCGCAGGTACGGAACTCGATATGAGAAGTCGAAACCACCCGTGCGTTTTCCGGGATCATTCGTGGGAGTCTCATTGGCAATGCTGGTGACGCTCGTGTAACTGTTCCAAACGCGCCCGATCGTAAGCGGGCGTCCCACTCCTCCGAACTCGACTGTGCGTGTGAAACCGAACTCCAAGTTTGGCGTTGGCTTGAAGCTGATTTTCTCTCCATGAATCAGCGGGCGCGGAGGGAATTCGTTTCCAGACAACTTGCCGAAGAAAAGATCCCATTTCATCGGGCCTAGATAGCGGAAGATCCACGGCAGTGTAAACGGAACGATGCGGCTGGCCCGAAACATGTAAATAGGCTCGGCATTGTTGCTGAACAGAAAGGCGCTTCCTTTTCCGGGGCCCCACCAAAGACTCTGCTTGCCGAATGCCAAATCCCAATGATCGACATTCGCCGCGATGTAGGTATCGAGCAGCCGGAACTGATTCGCGGAAGCAATGGGCGCTGCTGGTTGGACGGGGTTGGCATCAGCGACGGCGATCGCGTTTCGCACCTGCAACGAATAGGCCGGTGAAGATGGCGCATGCTGATACTCGCCTCGGACATATATCGTGTATCGGCCCGCCGAAGCCCAGCCAGAAACGCCAGTGACATTGTTGAACCCCTCGGCGTAGGGCCGGCCGTAATCATTGATGATGGTTTGGCCGAAATGATAACTGTCGTTGAGCGGAGCGCCGGAAATATTCGTTGTGCGTGTATAAATGGACTCGAGACGCGCCGATGGGTGGTTTCCGCCAGCGAGCGCGTCGAGGTCGCCCTGAAATTCGCCCGCGAGTTCTCGATACGTGGCGCCCGTCGGCGACGAATCACCATCCTCATCGGCAATTTTGTCCCCGGCTTCTTGAGTTAGCTGCGCGCATTCGATTCGCGTCCACGGACGCATGCCAAGGAATTCCGTGTCAATGTATCCCAAGGCCTCCAGCCGCTCCAATGCCGGATACACCCAGCTATCAAGCGGTACGTAGGGCGATCCAACGCTCGTGGGCCGGCCCGCGGCTGATTTGTCATGAAAATCGGTGTACGTGTCCCATTCTCCCCCGGCAATATCTGGGTTGTGGTGCGCGCGGTACACGTGTTGTGCAACGAACCATCCAATGGCGCTGCCGACCAACAAATCGGCCGGGAAATGTTCCTTCCCTGTGGCCCGGGCAGTCGTCACGGCAGCAGCAAGGCCGTAAGCGAGGATCTTTGTCACAGGGCCCGGATACTCGTGCGCAATTACACTCGCAATGGACCACGCTGCCACCGCATGTTCCGACGGAAACGAAGTGCCACCCTGCCAAAACCTGCCTTGATAGTTGTCCTGAAACGGCCGTTCCCGGCCCGTTGCGGACTTTAATGCTTCGGCAAAAGCCACGCTGTCAATTGCCGCTTCGCCAGCCAGGAATCCTGTTTCGCGAGCGTGCTCGTTGTGGGTTATTTTGCCCCACACGTACATACCCCCGCCCAGGCCGACCAGCGACGCCACTCCATAGTTCGAGAAATCGCGGCTGTGCTGCACGAAGCTCGGCGAGTTGGGCAGATTTTTGCTGGCTGCTGTGTCCGTCGCCAGCAAGCCGCCAGTAAAGGCGCCAAGGGGCAACAGCCAGTCCGCATCCGAAAGGTGCAGATGCCTGGGACTGGTCCAAATGTCCCGCTGATCGAGCATTAGGTGCTTGAGAAGCGGCATTCCCACAGAATTGTCATGCGCATCATCGGACGCCGCATTCAAATTTATTCTCGCAGGCTCGGAAAATTTTCCGGCGCTCCGTTCCCGGCTAAACCTCCGGATATGGCTCTGTGGGCTTTCCTGCCGCGCCGTAACGCGCCCAGCATGGGGTGCCTGCGGCGGAACAGACTGGCCCCGCGCCGTCATTCCCGTGCTTGCAAACAATAGCGCTGCGGCCGTATAAGCCATTCTCAGACGTCCGATCACAAACTCCTATCCTCAGTACTTGGCCGCGAGAAGTGCGCTCGTTGTAATCTGCGTGCCGACTTGCACGGCCTGCAAGAGCGCCTTCCATGTCGGCGGTCCGCCGAGCGCTTTCTCGGGAACTACTACCATGTCGCCCGGAGCGAGAGCATCGTTCAGTCCGCTGCCGATCCACCAGGAAGCTCCCTTGGCTCCGAGCACAGTTCCATCGGCGCGCACGACAAAGATGGCTTTTTTGTTCGCAAGATTTGTCGGGCCGCCCGCCTGGCTCAGATACCATTTCGCGCTGCGCCCGGGACGATACGCCACTGCCGTCGGGCTGTAGACTTGTCCTTCCACGACCACGTAGCTGGGCCGTTTCGGAACCATCAGCACGTCGCCGGCACGCACGGCAATGTCACGCGAAGTATTTCTCCATCTTCGTATATTTGAAGAGACTTGGATCATCACGCGCCCGACGGGAGGGTTGTTGATCAGACTGTCGAGCGTGTTCTGCCACTGCTGATAGGCGGCTTCGTCGGAAAGCTTCATATCCGGGTCCGTTGCCGTCGTCGAGGCCAGCTTCAGAGTCACTTGTTCTTCGCGCACGCGCTCGACAAGTTCGGAATGCGACCGGTCCTCGATCATGCGCACTTCCGGGCGGATCAGGACAGCGCCGTAAGGATATGCATCGGGCATGAAGCCCCCGGCGCGCTCGAGAACGGAGCTGAGTTTTTCACCCGGCTGAATGCCGTAACTGCCAGCGTGCTTCACCTCGCCGCGCACCTGAATCGTCGCGCCCAGGTCGTTCCACCCCGGCAATTGACGGATCGTGAGTACGTCCCCGTTGCGCAGCCTGCCATCTGTTTTTGTGTCGCTAGCCATCACCGAGGCGAGTTCGATCTGCGCGTGATGGCCCGTCATTTGTCCTTGATTCGTCCATTGATAGCGCGTCAGGTCGGCGCTCTTGGTGTCGGCACTCTCCTGCAGGCCGCCAGCGGATCGAATCAAATCGGAGATAGTCATGTTTGTGGTCAGCGGATAACGTCCCGGCCGCGCGACTTCCCCCTTGATGTAGACAGTTGCCGGGTCGACCTCCGCGGGATTGCTGTGCACCAAGATCCGGTCGCGGGAGTTCAGCACGATGTTGTCCCGAGGATCGCCACTGAGCGCCGCGTTTAGCTTCACGCTGAAAATCTTGAGCTCGCCGTCGGGCTGATAACGGAATACCTGCGCATCCTTCCGTTCGGCATCCGGTCCCAAGCCACCAGCCATGTGTATGGCGTCGCTCAAATGAATTTGGCCTGACGAACGATACGTGCCTGGATCGCGCACATCTCCCCATACCGAGACCGTCGGCGGATTCTCGAAATCATAGCGCCCGAAAATTTGCACCGTGTCCAGCGGATCGAGAAGCGGCGCACTGGCCGGATGACTTAGGGCTTCGGCCAAGTTAAAGCTCTCGACCGTGGGCCTGTAGTCCGGAGGGTTCAAACGGATAATCTCTGCGTAGTGGTTCGCCGGCTCGGGCAGCAAATCTCGGTACGAAGAAATCAGATCGGTGACGCGCATTCCGGGATGATAAGAATAGCGGCCCGGACGCAGGGCGTGACCTTCCAGGTAGACCGCGTCGTTGTTATAGGGTGCGATGGGAAAGATGCGAATTTTGTCGCCGTCCCGCACTTGAAAGGAATCAAGCTGCTTCGTTACAGCCGCAGAATCATCGCTACGGGGAACGTCGACGCTCAGCATCGTTCGTTTGTCATGCGCCACGATGCGCTGCACTTCGATGTGACGCAAGGTCGCCGTGGGAAGTAGTCCGCCTGCCAATTCCAGCACATCCGCGAGCGATTTCTCGTCTTTCAGTTCGTAAACGGCCGGGCGCCGCACCATCCCTTCCACCGTGACGTCGCTCCCGATTGGCGGCACCAAGACCGTGTCGCCATTTTCCAGCCGCTTAATATCTGTCTTAACCCCGTGCAGCAACAGATCGTACACGTCCACGTCCTGGACCAATTGTTTGCCGCGATACTGTTCGAGATTCCGCAGCGACCCGCGCGCTGTGGGGCCTCCTGCGGCGAAGATGGCATTTAGCGGTGTCGATAGCGAGCTGATGTCGTACGCTCCCGGATGCACCACATCTCCCACGATGTAAACCCGGATGCTGCGCAGGCGGGCGAGCGAAACATCGGCCGAAACGTCGCGAAACTGAGATCGTAGTGTGTGCTGAACGGTCTGCTGCACGTCCGCCAACGACTTTCCGGAAACGAGTACGGGCCCCACTTCCGGAAGGCTCAAGCGCCCTTCGCTATCGACTGTGCGAACAATGCGCTCGGACACTCCGCCCCACAGATCAATTGCCAAACCGTCTCCCGGGCCGACCACGTAATTTGG
>DATLSB010000166.1:0-5669 GCA_035534415.1 Candidatus Dormiibacterota bacterium
TTCCACGTTGTGAAGGTTCGGAACTTCGTAAAAATTGAAAAAGGTATAACCCGCGTACAGTTGCCAGTTGTAAAAACCGCGGGTGCCAATCGGAAATGGCCCCTGTTGCGCCGCGGCCGGTTCAGCCTCCGGAAACGCGACAGGAGCGGCAGCTACGGCCGTGAACGCCGCATCGGCCCTAACTGGCGAGGCTTCCGCAAATAACAACGGCTCGGCCGCCGGTGCAGACGCAAGTTCTCCCGTGACTGCTGCGGCGGGAGCCGCTGGGAGCCGAGGACCGTTGAAGCTGGATTGCGCACTGACTGTTGACGCGAACAGCACTACCCCAAGCACAACCGCGGGACACTTCATCGCCTAGTCTCCCTCACAACCTCCTACCTAATGGAAGCCCCCTCTAATGTGAACGAGAACGGGATTCTCTGTCCACCTCATTTTCGATGCGTGGTAGGAAATGTGTAACGTGAGATGCGCACGGCGCTTTGGATGTAACGCGCGCCCTGGAGGGTTGGATTGGCGGACCGCTACGAATCCTATCGTTTCTTCTTTTTCTTCTTGTCCGATTCCACTTCCACGAACCGGTAGCCGAATCGGCCCTTGATGCACAAATTTCCGTGGGTAACGCTGTGGTCCAGCGGCGACGTGATCTTCACGATGTCTCCGTCCTGCTCGTGGACCGTCAAATCGCAGCCCACGCCGCAGTACGGGCAGATCGTATCGGTTTGCGTCTGCCGCGATTCATCCCAAGCTCCCGCCTGCCGCATATCGTATTCGCTCTTGAACATCAGCGCGCCCGTGGGGCATACGCCGATGCAGTTGCCGCAGTAGACGCATGCCGAATCCGTCAGCGGCGTATCAAACTCCGTGCTGATGTGCGCCGAAAAGCCGCGCCCGGCCACGGCGATCGCGAACGTGTTCTGCGCGTCCACGCCGCACGCTTCCACGCACTTGTAACAAAGAATGCACTTCGAATAATCGCGCACGTAAAGATCGTTATCGATTTTCACCGGCTGCTTCACCGTCTCAGCCGTGGCTCCGAACCGCTCCGGATCAGCGCCGTAGCGCTTCAGATATTCTGGAAACTGCGGCGCGGTCGAAACATCCACGGAGGACGCCAAAAACTCCAGCACCATGCGCCGGCTCAGCCGCACTCGCTCGGAATCCGTCTTGATCGACATTCCCGGCTCAGCCTTGCGCGAGCACGCCGGAACCAGCGTCCGCGAACCTTCCAGCTCCACCACGCACACGCGGCACACATTCACGGGCGTGAGCGTATCCAGGAAGCACAGTGTCGGCGTGTCGATTCCCACCTTTTTGGCCGCGTCCAGAATCGTCGAACCCTCCGGCACGGACACGCTCTTGCCGTCAATCTTCGCTTCGACCATCGATCGTTCCCGCGGCGGCGGTGCCTGCGGAATGGGACCGCGTGGTATCGGAATCGTTGCTTTCGGTGCCAAATCGCTCATGAAAAAAGGCTCCATCGGTTCAGGGCGGATTCCAGCGCGGCGGAAGCAGTCTGTCCAAGGCCGCAGATCGACGCATCCCGCATCGCCTGGCCCATTTCGCGAAGCATCCGCACTTCCGTCTCCACCGTTCCCAGCGGCTTTTTCGCCACCAGCCGCTCCAGAGTTTCGTGTTGCCGCACCACCCCGACGCGGCAAGGCACGCACTGCCCGCATGTCTCATCGCGGAAAAATTCAGCGATGCGCAGCAAAATCTTCCGCATGTCCACGCTGTCGTCGAACAGCATGATCACGCCCGATCCCAGCGTCGCGCCAATCGCGCGCGTCCCTTCAAACGTAAGCGGCACGTCCAATTCCTTAGGAGAAACGAACGCGCCCGCCGCTCCGCCCAGCAGCACTGCTTGCAATTTCCCGTTCCCGGCAACTCCACCCGCCACCTGAATCATATCTTTCAGCGTGCCACCAAACGGAATCTCGTAAACTCCAGGCCGCGCCACATGCCCGCACACGCAAAACAGACGGTATCCGATCGAATTTCCCGTGCCGATCTTCGCGTACGCTGCGCCACCGAGCCGGATAATTTCCGGCACGTTCACCAGCGTCTCCACGTTGTTCACCGACGTCGGCTGGCGGAAAAGCCCGGCTTGCGTAGGGAATGGCGGCTTGTTACGCGGCTCGCCGCGATAGCCTTCGATCGAATTGAAAAGCGCCGTCTCTTCGCCGCAGATGTACGCGCCCGCGCCGCGCCGCAGCTCGATATCGAATCGCAGTCCGCTCCCGAGAATGTTGTCGCCGAGCAATCCCGCTTTGCGCGCCGTGTGAATCGCGTGGCTCAGCCGCTCTGCCGCGAACGGGTACTCGCCGCGCAAATAGATGTAGCCCTTCTGCGCGCACGTGACCACCGCCGCGATCGTCATGCCTTCGAGCACGGCGAACGGATCGCCTTCCATCACCACGCGATCCTTGAACGTGCCCGGTTCTGACTCGTCCGCGTTGCAGATCACGTAATGCGTGCGGCCCTGCTTGCGCTGGTTCAGCAGCGCTTCCCATTTTTTGCCGGTGGGAAACGCCGCGCCGCCGCGCCCTAGCAGCTTGGACTCAATCACTTCGCGCACTACCGCTTCGGGGCCAATCTCCAGCGCTTTGCGCAGCGCCTCGTAGCCGTCCGTTCGGCGGTACTCATCCAAATCCGTTGAGCTCGCCGTTCCAACTCGCCGCAGCAGATGCAAATCCTTGCTGCCCGCTTGCGGCGCCGAAAGCTTCACGTTCAGCTTATCCGCTTCCGCCGGCAACTTCCCTTCCACCGCGTCGCGCAACAAATTCTGCACCGCATCTGCATTCGCGGGCGCAAGCACTCGCTCGCGTGGATTTTTGCCCGCCGCGCTCACCAGCGCCGCTGGCGCGCGTTCGCACAATCCGAGGCAAGGGCTGCGCAACCAGGTCGCCTTACCGCCTAGGCAAGGTTTCCCCGCGGGACCAAGTTTGCTTTCCAGCTGCTTGCAAATTTCTTCCGAGCCGCGCGTCATGCACGCGATGTCGTTGCACACGTGCGCGACTACCCGCGCTCGCTCCGTTAGCGAAAACATTCCGTAAAACGACGCCACTCCATAAACTTCCGCCGGAGGCAGCCCCAGCCGCAGCGATGTGTAATTGATCGCGCCCGGACTGATCCATCCAATCCGCGCCTGAATTGCATGCAATGTGGGAAGCAGTTTGTGCCGGTGGGAACCTGCGTCGTGCCCGCCAAAGGAAACGCGCCCGTCGGAATCGAGCTGGCGCTCTGCGCCTCCCCAGCTTGTCTCCGGAGCTCCGAGTTGCTGATCTACCGTTGCTTTTTCTTCAACCGAGGGCTGGTCTGCGGTGAAATGTATATCCAAACAACTCTCCCGTTACGATTTCAGTTGGCGCTGCACTTGTCGATGCGGATGGCTGTCGCCTTGAATTCCGAAACTCCCGACTTCGGATCGACGGCATCGATCGTCAAATCGTTGGTCGCCACCTGATCGTGGAAATGCCCGGTCAAAAACGCGAGCCCCGGACGCAAGCCCGGATCGAAGCGTATCGGAGCGATCACCGTTCCACGCCGCGAGGTGACTTTCACCCTCTCGCCTTCGCTCACGTTGTATTTCGTGCCGTCCTCCGGCGAAATGTCGAGCGTTTCCATTCTCCGCAGCGGCGAAGCAAATTTTCCGGTCTGCACGTTCGTGTTGTAGGAATCCAAACGCCGCCCGGTGGTCAATCGGATCGGATATTCCTGATCCAACTCATCGACCGGCAATTCGTTTTCCAGCACCGTGAACGGCGCACGCGGCCCAATCAGCGGCTCAGCCCACAGCCGCGCGTGCAAAAAGATTTCCCCGGGATGCGACTCGTCGTAACAGGGCCACTGAATTCCGCCCTCGGCCTCCAGCCGCTTGTAGCTCATCCCGCCGTGCATCGGGCTCAGCGAACGCAGCTCGTCCCAAATACATTCCGATTTCGGCTGGCCCCAGTTGTGGCCCATGCGCCGCGCCAGTTCGTAGACGATCTGTATGTCGTCGCGCACGCCCTCCGGAGGCGGCACCGCGGCACGTACGCGTTGCACGCGCCGCTCGCTGGAAGTAACTGTCCCCTCCGTCTCGCACCAACCAGCCGCCGCGGGCAGCACCACGTCCGCCAACATCGCTGTCTCGGTATAAAAGAGATCCTGCACCACCATGAATTCCAGGCCGCCCAGCAGCTTCTTGGCGTGATGACGATCCGCTTCCGAATCCACCGGATTTTCTCCGAGCACGTACGCGCAGGTCATCTCGCCGTGCTCCATCGCCTCGAACATGCTGCTCAAATTTCGTCCGCCCACGGGATCGAGCTTGCGGCCATACGCCGCCTCGAATTTGGCGCGAATTTCATCGTTCGCCACATGCTGAAAACCAGGGAAGCGGTCTGGAATCGCGCCCATGTCGCCGCCGCCCTGCACGTTATTTTGCCCGCGCAGCGGATTCAGCCCGCTCGCGTAGCGTCCCACATGACCGGTCAGCAGCGAAAGATTAATCAGCGACAGCACATTGTCCACGGCGTTGTGATGTTCGGTGATTCCCAGCGTCCAGCACAATTCCGCGCGCTCGGCCTTCGCGTACGCATGCGCCGTCTGGCGGATCACGTCCGCCGGAACTCCCGTTTCCTTTTCGGCGCGCTCCAGCGTGTACTTCTCTACGTGTTTTTTGTAATCCTCATATCCGCTGGTGGCATGCTCGATGAACCACTTGTGCTCCAGTCCCGCGGCGATAATTTCGCGGCCCATGGCATTGGCCAATACGATATCCGTGCCGACGTCCAGCCCCAGCCAGGCGTCCGCCCATTGCGCTGAACTCGTCCGCCGCGGATCAATCACGAAAAGCTTCGCGCCGTTGCGCACCCCCTTCAGCAGATGATGAAAGAAAATCGGGTGCGTCTCGCGGGCATTCGAGCCCCAGAGCAAAATTACATCCGTCTCTTCAATGGCGCGGTACGAACTCGTCCCGCCGCCCGCTCCGAAAACCGTCGCCAGACCGACGACGCTGGGAGCGTGTCAAGTACGGTTGCAGCTGTCGATGTTGTTGCAGCCGATCACCGAGCGCACGAACTTCTGCGTGATGTAATTCAGCTCGTTGGTCGTCTTCGAGCAGCTGAACATCCCAAACGTCCGCGGCCCGTACTTCTCGATCTGGGCTTGAAAGCTTTTCGCCACCAGATCCAGCGCTTCATCCCAGCTAACCGGATGATGCGAGCCATTGGTGCGGACGAGCGGCTGCGTCAGTCTGCCCTTCAGCGCTAACGACATAACAGACACTCCCTTCGATATGCAATTTTGCCACACGATTGTATACGCTCCAAGGAGTAACTCGCGCAAATCCGCGCCGCCGCGTGATTCCCGCCACTCCAATGAGCACTTTTCGCCACTCTGCCGCAATTCGTCAATCAATTTGCGAAGACAATCAAAAGAAGCGGCCGGTTATCGCTTGGAATTGATAGAATCGCGCGTCACGGCCGCGTAGCTCCGCAGCCGGCAGCTTTGGAGATATTCAATGGAACACGCATTCATCTGTGAGGGCGTTCGCACGCCGATTGGCCGTTACGGCGGCGCGCTCGCGCACGTCCGCACCGACGATCTCGCCGCGCACCCCATCGCCGCGTTGCGCGCGCGCTTCGCCGCCAGCGACTGGGAATACCTCGACGACGTGATCTACGGCT
>DATLSB010000167.1:0-17124 GCA_035534415.1 Candidatus Dormiibacterota bacterium
CTGCTGCGGCCAGACAAGCTGCCGTCACCGAATTCAAGTACCGGCTGCTGGCGCTGCCATTGGCACTGCTCGTAGCGCGCTGGCTCACCAGCACGGGTTTCAACATGGTTGCAGGCATGCTCAAAATGGTGACGCACGAGTGCGGTCACGCCGCCACCGCATGGCTCGCGGGACGATGGGCTATTCCCACGTTCTGGGTCACCATGATCGGCCAGGATCGCCACTGGATGATCGTCGCGGCCGTAACCGCCGCAATCCTTTCCTGGGGATATTTCGCCTGGAGAGCGCAACGTTGGGGATGGGTCTGCGCTGCCGGCGCGGTGCTGATTCTGCAGATCGCCATTCAGAGCCTGTCGCCTTTCAAGCCGGAAGCCCTAATCACTTTTGGCGGCGAGGGCGGAGCAATGGTCTGGTCCACGATCCTGATGGCCACGTTTTATGCGTCTCGGGACAGCAAGCTCTATAAAAGTTGGGGCGTCCGCTGGGGTTTTCTGGTGATCGGGGCGCTGGCGTTCATGCACGTCTACCGATCGTGGTCCGGGCCGTGGGGAGACATTCCGTTTGGAGAGATCGAGGGTGTGAACCTCTCCGACCCCAGGCTGCTCACCACCCTGTACGGCTGGTCAGTCCCACAAATGGTTGACCGTTATCTCGAACTCGCAAAGTTTTGCTTTGCGGCCATGGCCGCGATGTACGCGTGGGGATTGGCCTCCGCTTACGTCGACATGCGCTACGCGTCGACGCCCCAGACGCCGGACACATACAAGAATTTCGAAATCGAGGACGTGAGGGTAAGCGGACTTCGGTCTCCGAAATTGCCGTGAGTGATTCGATAAGATTCCTCACGGCAAAACGGATCGTCATCCAATCGCGCGTCACCGCTTACACTTGCGAGATCACCCCGTCAGCGGAAATCGACGCGAGATGCCGTCGTCGCGCCCAGCCCGGCCGCAGACGATCCATGTAGAGGTAAACCACCGGCGTGGTGAAAAGCGTCAGCATCTGGCTGACGATCAGCCCGCCGACGATGCTGATTCCCAGCGGCCGGCGCAGCTCGGATCCCATGCCGCTGCCAAGCGCCAGCGGTAATCCGCCCAATAGCGCGGCCATGGTAGTCATCATGATCGGACGGAATCGCAGCAAGCACGCCTCGTGAATCGCTTCCAGGGGCGACTTCCCTTCCTTGCGCTCGGCATCCAGCGCGAAATCAATCATCATGATGGCGTTTTTCTTCACGATGCCGATCAGCAGAATGATGCCGACGATGGCGATCACGCTTAAGTCCATGCGGCAAAGCAGCAACGCCAGAATCGCGCCCACGCCGGCCGACGGAAGCGTGGAAAGAATCGTCACCGGATGAATGTAGCTTTCATAGAGCATGCCGAGCACGATGTAAACTGCCACCAGCGCCGCCAGAATCAGCATCGGCTCGTTCTTCAAAGACGATTGAAACGCCTGCGCCGTGCCTTGAAACGTGGCGCTAATCGACGACGGCATCCCGATCTGGTTGGCCGCCGCGGTGACTGCGTCCACCGCGTCGCCCAGCGCGACGTTCGGCGCCAGATTGAATGACAGCGTGATGGCCGGAAATTGTCCCTGGTGATTCACGGCCAGAGATGTGGTCAGCGGCTCGTAACGCGTGAATGCGCTGAGCGGGACTTCCATGCCCGTGCTCGACCGCACATAGATGCCCTTCAACGAATCGGGATTTTCCTGATATTTCGGATCCACTTCCATCACCACGTGGTATTCGTTGAGATCGGTGAACACCGTGGAGACTTGCCGCTGCCCGAAGGCGTCGTACAGCGAATTATCAATAGTGGCTGCATTTAACCCCAACCGCGACGCACTATCGCGATCGATCACCAGCCGCGCCTGCAAGCCGCGGTTCTGCTCATCCGTGGAGACATCGCGCAGCTGTGGCAGAGTTTTCATCTTATCGAGCATGCGCGGCGCCCAGGTATTCAGCGCCGAAAGATCTTCGCTCTCGAGTGTGTATTGGTATTCGGCGTTGCTAGAGCGTCCGCCGACGCGAATATCCTGGTTGGCCTGCAGAAACAGAGTGGCGCCCGGCACCACCGCCAGCTTCTTGCGCAGCCGGCCGATCACTTGCTGGGCGCTGGCCGTTCGTTCGGAGAGAGGCTTCAGCGTGATAAACATACGGCCGGTGTTGCTTGTACCGCCCGTTCCACCCGCGAACGTGATCACGCTGGTGACGGCAGGATCAGCGGCAACGATTTGGCTGTATCTCTGCTGTTTCGCAGCCATGGCCGCGAAAGAAATATCCTGCGCTGCTTGAATGTTGCCGCCCACCGAACCCGTATCCTGCTCCGGAAAGAATCCTTTAGGGACGTAGATATACAGCGCGACATTCAAAACAACCGTGGCAATGGTAATCGCCAGCGTGAGCTGCTGGTGATTCAGGACCCAACGTAGCCCGCGCGCGTACGCGGAGCGCATGTTTTCGAATCCGCGTTCGCTGAGCTTGTAGGCCCAGTTGTGGCCCTCTTTTTTCACCGGCTTCAGAAACCTTGCGCAGAGCATCGGCGTGGTCGAGAGCGACACGCACAGCGAGAGCACGATGGCAATGCTCAGCGTAACGGCGAACTCGCGGAACAGCCGGCCGACGATTCCTCCCATCAGCAGGATAGGAATGAAAACAGCGATCAGTGACGCGCTCATGGACAAAACTGTGAAGCCGATCTCGCGCGAGCCGCGCAACGCCGCTTCATAAGCTGGCAGTCCCGCTTCGTGATAGCGGGTAATGTTTTCGATCACCACGATCGCGTCATCCACCACGAATCCGGTGGCAATCGTGAGCGCCATCAGCGAAAGGTTATCGACCGAATACCCCAGCAGGTACATCACCGCGAAGGTGCCGACCAACGAGACCGGCAGCGCCATCGCTGGAATCAGCGTGGCCCACACGTTGCGCAGAAAAACGAAGATCACCAGAATCACCAGCCCGACGGTGATCAGCAGCGTGATCTGAATGTCTTTCACCGACGCGCGAATCGTGGTGGTGCGGTCCGAAGCAATCACCAAATCAATCGCTGCGGGAATCGAAGCGCGAATGAAAGGCAGCACCGCATCGATGCGGTCCACCGTGCCGACGATGTTTGCGCCCGGCTGGCGATTGACGATCACCACCACGCACGGCTTGCTGTTCTGCAACCCGGACACGTAAATGTTCTCGACCGAGTCTTTGACGCTGGCGATATCTCCCAATCGCACCGGCGCGCCGTTGTGGTACGCCACGATCACTTTGCGGTAGTGGTCGGCATCGAACAGCTGGTCGTTATCCTCCAGCACCCAGCGCACCATGCCGTTTTCCACTTCGCCCTTTGGCTCGTCGGCATTTGCGGACGCGAGTGCCGTGCGCACCTGCTCCAGTCCGATCCCGTATTGCGCCAGGACGCCGGGATTCAGCTCCACCCGAACCGCTGGTCGCGCGCTGCCGCCGATGTTCACTTGCCCGACCCCGTCCACTTGCGAAAGCTTCTGCTCGATGATCGTTTCGCCCACATCGTAGAGGCGCCGGAGCGGCAGCGTGTCCGACCGCATCGCCAGAATCATGATTGGAGAATCAGCGGGATTGATCTTTCGCCACGTGGGGCGCATGGGCAGGTTCGCGGGCAACTGGCCTGACGCCGCGTTGATGGCCGCCTGCACGTCGCGCGCGGCCGCATCAATATTGCGATTCAGATCGAACTGCAGCGTGATCGATGTCGATCCCGCCAGGCTGGTCGACGTCATCTCCGTCACGCCGGCAATGCGCCCGAATTGCCGTTCGAGCGGCGTGGCTACGGACGATGCCATCGTCTCCGGATTGGCCCCGGGCAATTGCGCCTGCACGGAAATCGTGGGGAAGTCGACTTCGGGCAACGGCGCAACCGGAAGAAATCGGTACGCGATCACACCCGCGAGCAGCACGGCCAGCGTCAGCAGTGACGTGGCCACCGGCCTGCGAATAAAGATGGACGAAAAATTCATGCTACGCTGCGCCCAGTTCGCGTAACGCCTTAATCGATGGAATCAACAATCGCCCCGGATTCAGCCGCATTGCCGATGCTCGCGTGCCGAAAGCGTCGTGCCAGCCGGTCGAACGCCAGATACACCACCGGGGTGGTGTAAAGCGTAAGCACCTGGCTGACCAACAGGCCGCCCACGATGCTGATGCCGAGCGGCCGGCGCAACTCTGAACCCGTTCCGGTTCCCAAGGCCAGCGGCACTCCACCCAGCAGCGCCGCCATGGTGGTCATCATGATCGGCCGGAAACGCAGCAAGCACGCCTGATAAATCGCTTCGCCCGGCGGCTTCCCTTCCTTGCGTTCCGCGTCGAGCGCGAAATCGATCATCATGATGGCGTTCTTCTGCACGATGCCGATCAGCAAAATGATGCCTATGAGCGCGATGACGCTGAAATCATGGCCGCATACCCACAGCGCCAAAATTGCTCCGGCTCCAGCCGAGGGCAGCGTGGAAAGAATCGTCAGCGGATGAATGTAACTCTCGTACAGCACCCCGAGCACGATGTATACGGTCACGATGGCCGCGAGCACCAGCAGCGGTTCATTGGCCAGCGACGATTGGAACGCTTGCGCCATGCCCTGGAAAGCAGGATGGATCGACTCCGGCAATCCGATTTCGCGCACGGCGTTATCGATCGCAGTGACCGCCTGGCCCAGCGACGCGCCCGGCGCCAGATTGAACGAAAGCGTCACCACCGGAAACTGGCCCTCGTGATTCACCGCCACCGCTTCCGTTTTTTGCTGGTAATGCACAAAGGCGCTGAGCGGCACCTCGGTTCCATTCGACGACGCCACGTATATATCTTTCAGCGCTTCGGGGTTCTGCGCAAACTGAGGAGCCACCTGCAGAACCACGTGGTATTGGTTCAGCTGCGTGAAAATGGTCGAGACTTGCCGCTGGCCGAAAGCGTCGTAGAGCGTGGAATCGATCGCCGCGGGCAGCACACCGAGCCGCGCGGCCGTATCGCGATCGATCACCAAATCCTCGGCGCGGCCGTTGTCCAGCTGGTCGGTAGCCACATCGCGCAGTTGCGGCAGCGACTGCAATTTCGTCGCAAGCTTCGGCGCCCATTGCGACAATTCCTGCGGGTCCGCGTCTTCAATTGAATACTGATATTGCGTGCGGCTGACGCGGTCTTCGATGCTCAAATCCTGCACCGGCTGCATGTACAGCGTGATGCCCTGCACTTTCGCCAGCTGCGGTTCGAGCCGCCGGATCACGTCGGACGCGCTGTCATTGCGCTGGTCGCGCGGCTTCAAGTTGATCTGTATGCGCCCGCTGTTCGGCGTCATGTTCGTCCCATCCACGCCGATGAACGACGACAAGCTGACCACGTCCGGGTCCTTGAGGATCGCCGCCGCCAGTGCCTGCTGCCGCTGCGCCATGGCCGAAAAAGATATATCTTGCGCCGCGTCCGAAATGCCCAGGATCACTCCAGTATCCTGCACTGGGAAGAATCCCTTTGGGACGTAGTAGTAAAGCAGCACGGTGGCGACCAGCGTGCCGACGGTAATCAACAGCGTCGCCGCCTGATGCCGTAACACCACTTGCAACGTTCGGGCGTAGAAATGATTCAGCTTGTTAAGAAAAGTTTCCGACGCTCTTGAGAATCGGCTCTGGTTCCAGCTCTCTTGATGCTTCAGCAACTTCGAGCACATCATCGGCGTGAGCGTCAGCGAAACGAACGCGGAAACCAGAATCGTCACGCCCAGCGTCACCGCAAACTCTCGGAACAGCCGCCCGATGATGTCGCCCATGAACAGCAGTGGAATCAGCACCGCGATCAGCGAGACAGTCAGCGAAACGATGGTGAAGCCGATCTGCTCCGAGCCTTTTAGCGCTGCCTGCAATGGCGAATCACCGCCCTCGATAAATCGCGCGATGTTCTCGATCATCACGATGGCGTCGTCCACCACGAACCCGGTGGAAATCGTCAGCGCCATCAGGGACAAGTTATCCAGGCTGTAGCCCGCCAGATACATCACTCCGAACGTGCCGACGATTGAAAGCGGCACCGCCACGCTGGGAATGATCGTCGCCGACGCGCTGCGCAAAAACAGGAACATCACCATCACCACCAGCGCGATGGTCAACAGCAATTCGAATTGCACGTCTTTCACCGAGGCGCGAATCGTGGTGGTGCGGTCCGTCAGCGTCACCACATGGATCGACGACGGCAGCGAAGCCTGCAATTCCGGCAGCAGCGCCTTCACACGATCCGCTACGCCGATGATGTTTGTGCCAGGCTGCCGCTGAATATTGACGATGACCGCCGGCTCTTTATTCATCCATGCGGCTAGCGTGTTGTTTTCCGCGCCGTCGACGACCGTCGCCACATCCGACAACCGTACCGGACTGCCATTGCGGTAGGCGACGATCAGCGGCGTGTAATTCGCGCTGGACAGCAACTGGTCGTTATCTTCAATCGTGTACGATTGTCGCGGCCCCTGCAGATTGCCTTTGGCTTGGTCCACGTTGGCAGTCTGTAGCGCCACGCGTAAATCTTCCAAGCTCATGCCGTAAGAGGCCAACTCCAGCGGGTTCGCTAGCACACGCACCGCTGGCTTTTCCCCACCGCTGATGGTCACCAGCCCGACGCCCGAAAGCTGCGAGATCTTCTGCGCCAGGTTGGTGTCCGCGTAATCCTCCACCCTTTCGAGCGGCAGCGTTTGCGACGTCAGCGCCAACGTAAGAATCGGCGTGTCGGCGGGATTCACCTTGCTGTACGTGGGAGGATTCGGAAGGTCGGGCGGCAGGTAACTCGTGGCCGCGTTTATCGACGCTTGCACTTCCTGTTCGGCAACGTCGATATTTTCCTTCAGGTCGAATTGCAAGGTGATGAGCGACGCCCCAAAGGAACTGGTGGACGTCATCTGTGATAATCCCGGCACCTCGCCGAACTGGCGTTCGAGCGGTGTGGTCACCGCCGAAGCTATCACGTCCGGGCTCGCGCCAGGATAAAACGTCAGCACCTGAATGGTCGGGTAATCGACTTGAGGCAACGCAGAAACGGGAAGTTGCAGGTAGGCCACCGCGCCCACCAGCAGCACACCCAGCATCAATAGCGAGGTCGCAACCGGCCTCAGGATAAACGGCCGCGACGGGCTCACGGCTGCAGACCAGAATCCGTGCTTCCGCCGGATGCGCCGTTCGGTCCGCCCGCCGGTTCCGACGTGTGCGTCACCACCACGGCTCCCGGCTGCAGTTTATCGCCCCCGTCAACGACCACGTCTTCGCCCGCGTGCAGCCCCTGGCGGATCACCGAAAAATTCCCCTGCGTGAAGTCCACTAGAACCGTTTGCGTTTTCGCTTTGTGGTCGCTGCCGATCAAATAAACGAAACTGGAGCTCTCGGTGCCCTTCTGCACCGCCGCGGATGGAACCACGATCGCATTTTTGCGCTCGCTCAGCAGCAGGCGCACGTTGACGAATTGGTTCGGCCAGAGTGCCAGCCTCGGATTGGAAAACTCCGATTTCAATTTGATCGTTCCGGTGTTCGGGTCGATCTGATTGTCGATGGTCAGAAGTTTTCCGGTCCCCAGATTCACGTTGTTATCCCGCCCCAAGGCAACTACCGCAAGCTGCCGCCCGCGCATTTCTGAAACCACTTCAGGTAGCTCATCCTCCGGCAACGTAAAATCCACCGCGATCGGATTCACTTGCGTGATCACCACCATCCCGTTGGTATCGGTGGCGTGGACGATGTTCCCCGGATCCACAAGGCGAAGCCCTACTCGCCCGCTAATCGGCGACGTGATGTGACAGTAATTCAAATTCAGCTTTGCGCTGGCGATTTGCGCCTGGTCCGATTGGATCGCTCCGGCGTACTGGCCGACAAGAGCCTCTTGCGAATTGAATTGCTGCAGCGTCCCGATCCCCTCTTTGTAAAGCGTTTGGTAGCGATTCAGATCGATTTGCGCGTCTCGCTGCGATGCCTCGTCCTTGGCCAACTGCCCTTGCGCCTGCTCCAGAACCACCTGATAAGGCCGTGGATCGATTTCCGCCAACAGGTCGCCCGCCTTCACGAACTGCCCTTCGCGGAAATACACCTTCATGATTTGTCCGTCCACCCGTGAATGGACCGTCACCGTGTTGTATGCCGTGACCGTTCCCAAACCGGTGACGTAGTACGGCACGTCCTTCTCAACCACCGGCGCCACGCCAACGGATATCGGCTGATCGGCGTTCACGTTTTTCGTAGACGTCCGCGTATGCGTGACCTGATACACAACCGCGCCGGCCACTACCAACAACACCAGCGCAACCCAAACCCAAAGATGACTTTTCGGGTGATTGTCGCCGGGAGGTTCCATCTGAGGCTGATTCGTCACGTGCCTGGCTTCCGTTACCGACATTTCTCGTCCTTGTCACGAGCGTGGATGTGATCCGTTAGACGTACGGTTTGAGTCCGAGGATACACCAACTCGCACTCGCAACTCTCTCCCGCCGTTGGCTCCGGCACGCCTCACGCCGGGCCTCCTAGAAGCGAACCGCTCGTACAATTGGGGTATTGAGGATGGCACGCAGCAACACCTCCCTCGCCGCAGTTCTTGACCAACGCCTGCCGCTACCCTAACTTAGGGGGTCGATTGCAAGAAAAAATGCCGTCTTGGCGCGTGCGCCCGCTAAAGTGATGGGCGCGACCGACCGTTCAGGAGGAGCCATGCAGGAATTCGATCCGCACGTTCTGGAAGAAGCAGCCGTTCCGCCGCCGCCGGAATTCAGCAAAAACGCTCGCGTCAAATCGCTCGACGAATACCGCCAGCTATACGAACGTGCCGCCAGCAATCCCGAATCTTTCTGGGCCGAGCAAGCCAAAATGCTCGATTGGTTCAAGCCCTATCAGCAAGTCCTCGACTGGAAACCGCCGCACGCCAAATGGTTCGTCCACGGCAAGCTGAACGTTGCGCACAATTGCCTCGACCGGCATCTGGCCAAGAACGCTCAGCGCATGGCGCTCATTTGGGAAGCCGAAGATGGCGAAATCGTTCGGCTAACCTATGCGCAGCTTCACGAGCGCGTCTGCCGCTTCGCCAACGCGCTGAAGTCGCTGGGAGCGAAAGCCGGCGACTGCGTCGCGATTTACATGCCGATGATTCCCGAGCTGCCTATCGCCATGCTTGCCTGCGCGCGCATCGGCGCGGTGCATTCGGTCGTCTTCGGTGGTTTCAGCGCCACCGCTCTCGCGGACCGCATTGCCGACGCCAAAGCAAAAATCCTAATCACCGCGGATGGCGGCTTCCGTCGCGGCAAAGTGGTCCCACTAAAGGACACCGCCGACGCTGCTCTGAAAAATTGCCCGACCATCGAAAAGTCCATCGTCGTGAAACGCACCGGCGACAACCTCACCTGGCAACAAGGCCGCGACCTTTGGTGGCACGATCTCGAAAAGGCAGCTTCGAAAGACTGCCCTGCCGTGCCATTCGATTCCGAGCATCCGCTTTACATTCTCTATACCAGCGGCACCACCGGCAAGCCGAAGGGCGTGCTGCACACTTCCGCCGGCTATCTATTGCAGGCGATGTGGTCCATGCAGTTGGTTTTCGACCTGCGCGATTCCGATGTGTATTGGTGCACCGCCGATATCGGCTGGGTCACCGGCCACAGCTATATCGTCTACGGGCCGCTCGCCAACGGTGCAACCGTCATCATGTACGAAGGCGCGCCCGATCACCCGTCGAAAGACCGCTTCTGGCAAATCGTCGAGAAGTACAAAGTATCGATCTTCTATAGCTCGGCTACCGCTGTGCGCGCGTTTATGTCTTGGGGAATGGACTGGCTCAACAAACACGATCTATCCAGCCTGCGTGTGCTCGGCACGGTCGGCGAGCCAATCAACCCCGCCGCCTGGAAGTGGTACCACGACGCCATCGGCAAGGGCCGGTGCCCGATCGTCGATACTTGGTGGCAGACCGAGACCGGCGCGATCATGATTTCGCCGCTGCCCGGAGCAACGCCCGCAAAGCCCGGCTCGGCCACGCTGCCGCTTCCCGGTGTCGCCGCCAAAGTCGTGAACCTTCAGGGCGAGCCTGTCGGTCCGGGAGAAACCGGCTATCTAACCATCCAGAAGCCGTGGCCGGCGATGCTCCGCACCATCTATGGCGACGACGAACGCTACGCCCGCGAATATTGGACCCGCATCCCCGGCGTTTACTTTGCCGGCGACGCCGCGCAATGCGACCAAGACGGCTACATTTGGGTGCTAGGCCGCGTTGACGACGTCATCAAAGTCGCCGGTCACCGCCTCAGCTCGATGGAAATCGAAAGCGCGCTGGTCAGCCACGCATCGGTCGCTGAAGCCGCCGTGGTGGCGCGCCCCGACGACATCAAAGGCGAAGCCATCGTCTGCTTCATCACACTTCGATCCGGCCACACTCCCTCGCCCCAACTACGCGCCGCGTTGATGGATCACGTGGCCGTAACCATCGGCAGCATCGCCCGGCCCGCGGACGTGCGCTTCTGCGATTTGCTGCCCAAAACGCGCAGCGGCAAAATCATGCGCCGCCTGCTCCGCGAAGTGGCCCACAAGGGCGGCATCTCCGGCGACACCACCACCCTCGAGGACATGGGCGTGATCGAACGCCTGGCCAAAACCAAGGGCCAGGAAGATGACTAAATTCCGTCTGGCGGACTAAATTGAAGTATGGTTGATTCGAATTAGGGCAAGCGCGTATCGGTACTAAAATTGGTCCTAGGATGCGTGCGCGGCTCTGGCCATGTCTCCAGCCAGCCGTCGGCCCAAAGCGCGGGCTCCATTTGAGCGGGTCAACCGCGGTCTCGGTGTTCCCTCGACTTCAATAATTGCTGACTCGGTGTACGGATATTCCTTCTCGCAGATTCCGCATCGCAGCGTGAATACGCGCCCACTGCGACTCTCTATGCCTTCATTTGGCTCGTTCTGACTTTCTTCTTCCAGCCTGGAAATGATGGCTGGCAATGCGATGGGTTGGTTACAACAACGGCAAAGCACACCACGATAGCATTCAACACTCGTATCGCTCATGCGTCCCTTCCTCTCATGCAGGTATTCTGTCATCGGACCTACGTGCCTGGGAGATGCAGATATTATACTCCGCCCCCATGCCTGTCTAGCACACCTTCCGACTCTGTGGAAATCGCCTGAAAATTATCAGCTGGCGTGGTTGCTGTTGCCCGCTTCTGATATATACTCCCTCGGTTTGCCGCGACCTTTCATCCAGCGCGGCCTTGCTAAATGCTTTAGGCTCAGGACTGTAGATTGGGGCCAAAGGGGAACTCAGTGAAGAAAACTGCGTGGATCATCGCGCTATTTGCAGCAGTGGTTTCGTTCGGATTTGGACCATCGCAGTTGCGCGCGCAAAATGCGCCGGCTGCTGATTGGCCGATGTACGGTCACGATCTCGGCTCCACGCGCTTTTCGCCGCTCAAGCAGATCAACGCGCAAAACGTCTCCAACCTCTCCAAGGCATGGTCGTACGACATGCGTCCCGGCGGAAATGGACCGGCTTCCGCCGCGTACGCCGAAGTAACTCCGATCGTCGTGAACGGCGTGATGTACCTGCCCGCCGGCAACAAAGTCGTCGCGCTCGACGGCGATTCCGGCAAGGAAATTTGGCGCTTCGAACTTAAAACCGGGCTCGCCTCTGCTCGCGGCGTCGCCTACTGGCCCGGCACTCGCCACCACGCCGCGCGAATTTTCTTCACCAGCGGCCACAAAATCATGGCCCTCGATGCGACCACGGGCAAACCGGCCGCCGGTTTCGGACCAGACGGCTCAATCACGCTGAAAGTTCCGTTCGCGGAAGTTCCCACGATCTACAAAAACATCATCATTATCGGCGCAAACGTCTACGGGCCTGGAGAAACTAACTTGCATCCGCAGGATGAGGTCGGCAAGGGCGTTCCCGGCGATTCCCGCGCCTTTAGCGCCATCACTGGCAAAAAGCTCTGGGATTTCCACACCGTTCCGCATCCGGGAGAAGTCGGCAACAACACTTGGGGCGACGATAGCTGGAAAGATCGCGGCGGTGCGAACGTCTGGTCCATCACCATGAGCGTCGACGCCAAGCGCGGCATTCTCTACATGCCCGTCGGCGGACCTGCGGCCAACTATTACGGCGGCGACCGTCCCGGCGACAATCTCTTCTCGAACACACTCGTCGCCGTGAACGCCAACACCGGCAAGCTGAAGTGGTATTTCCAGACCGTCCATCACGAACTGTGGGATTTCGACCTGCCGCCGGAGCCGGACCTCATCACCATCGAGCACGATGGCAAGAAAATCCCGGTGGTCGTCCAAACCAGCAAGACCGCTTACATGTTTATTCTCAACCGCGTGACCGGCAAGCCGGTCTTTGGAGTCAAGGAGACGCCGGTTCCCAAAGGCAACGTTCCCACGGAAGCCTATTCCCCAACGCAGCCGATCCCGGTAAAACCTCCGCCGCTCGGAGATGTAAGCTTCAATCTCAGCGACATGGTCACCGCCCACGACACCACCGCTCAGCACGCGCAAGCCTGTCACGAACTCTGGCAAAAGGCCGGCGGCTTCTACAACGCGGGTCCGTTCACGCCGTGGCTCTACCAAGAACCTGGCAAGCCGCTCAAGGTTTCCCTGGTGTTCCCTGGCGCCACGGGCGGAGCAAATTGGGGCGGCACTGCTTCCGATCCCACCAATGGCTACGTCTTCGTGAACATGCAAAATCAGGCAGCGCTCGGCTTCATCGAAAAGAATCCAAAGTACAAGCCCGGCCCAGGCAATATCCAGCTCCCCTATGATCGCGGCAGTAACGCCAGTTTCGCCGGGCAGTATGCGCAGTTTGCGGCCATCGCTCGCGACGCCAACGGCAAACCGATCGGCAGCCTGCCGTGCCAGAAACCACCATGGGAGACGCTTAACGCCGTGAACGCCAACACCGGTGAAATCGTCTGGCAGGTTCCGCTCGGCATCACCGCAGGTTTGCCCGCATCGAAACAAAATACGGGTCGACCTGGCGCCTTCGCCGGCCCCATCGCCACCGCCGGTGGACTGATCTTCATCGGCGCAACCAGCGACAACATGTTTCGTGCTTTCGACGAACACACCGGTAAAATTCTTTGGCAAGTCCATCTTCCCTTGCAGGCGACTGCCGTTCCGATCACCTACCAGGGCAAGGATGGCAAGCAGTATGTAGCAGTGATGGACGCGGGCGCAGCGTTCGGCCCGCGGGCGCAAGCAGGCCCCCAGCCGGCGCTGATGGTCTTCGCCCTACCCTAGTGCGGTTTCGCGGTATCGCCAATCTCGGGCGGTCGGACGTGGTCCGGCCGCCCAGATGGCGTAATGGCTAGGCTCGGCTGAACTCCTGGCCGGACTCAGAAGCCTCCAACTAGCCTCGCGGGGATTCTTTTCAGTTGATCGCTCAGCTTCTTCGGCGGAGTGAGGCCCACTTTCTGCAGCATGCTCAAGAATTGTTGTCTCGTGCGCATGTCCATCGCTTCGGCCACCAGTTTCCCGTCTCGATCGTACAGATAGCTTTTCGGAATCCCATCCACCCCGAACTCTTTGTGCACTTTGTCTTGTGGATCGATCAAAATCGGATAGCTTAATTTATGCTTGCTCAGGAACGACCGCACCGTTTGCGGCTGTTCGTCGGAGATCGCCAGCACCACAAATCCTTTGTCCTTGAATTGCTTATAAATCGCGTTCAGATCCGGTAATTCTTTACGGCATGGAGGACACCAGGTCGCCCAGAAATTGACGAGCACCACTTTTCCACGCAAATCCTTCAGCGTCCAATTCTGGCCATCGAGTCCGGTCAAAGTGAAGTTGATGTGCTCGCGGCGCAGATCTTCCAGTTGCAACTTCCGCATTGCCATCCGGAATTGTGGGTTGTCGAGCGATACTTTTGCGCCCTCATATTTCACGAGTGACGCGAGCTCCAGATACTGCTCGGCGGGCGTGCCGTTCGCGTCTGGTTCAGGATGTTGCCGCAGCGCCTCCGCCAGCGTCGTGGCCACGTCCTGGATCGTATCCTGGCCTTGATCACCTTCGGTCGAAAGATTCGCCAGCTCGTAAGCCAGCGTCACCTTGTTCGCCGAAGGCCGCAGCGCGTGAATCTGCGCCGCCAACATGCGCGTCGCCCGAGGTCGAATGTCGTCCGCCAGCGATCGCAAATTCGCGATGTTTTTCGCGATCGGCGCCTGTGCGGGCGTCCAGGCCGGCTCTTGCGAGTCGGCCATGATCGGCGGTGAATAGATTACGAGTAGCGCTGTGACGATCAGGAAGGAAGCGGCCGCAAGCGCCGCGCTGCGCACTTGCGCGCCGCGCTCTTTGCGAAACCTCCCACTCTCTCTCCTCATACCGCCAAAGTTAACACATTCCTGCTCTTTGCAAAGCCGGTAACGCCCGCATATTTACCCTCGGCTCAACCGGAGGTCTTTCGCCACTCATTCTCCGGGTGTTTGCTCCACGATCGGTGTAATTGCGCGTAGGGCGCCGACCCTGCAGTTCCGAGGGCGGCCGAACGGCGTGGTGGATGTTTTCGCTGGGGCAGCACAACTCTTGTGGGGAGCATTTCGCGGCGCTCTTGGCGGTCTCAAACGCCACCCCTCGCCGAAAGGCCGATCGCAAGAACTAACAGGACTGCACGGATTCTACCGGACAGGTCGCCGCACACGTCTTCATCTGACGTTGCGGCATTCCATCGCTCACCCGTTGTCACGCGGCTGCGCGCTGTCGAAAGCGTGCCACCACCCCGGCGCGGAATCCACCAGTGATAGCCCTAAGCAACAACTATGCTCCAACCGCTTCCAGCAGTACGCCACTTTTGCCTTTATGTGGAGTGCTTTTGATGTAGGACTAACGAGAAGGAATTCCCCTGGTTGCCAGTAGTGGGCTGTCACTACGCGGAGGCCGTGATCGGCCACGTCGGTCGCTACTCCCAGTTCCATCTCCGTAGGCAGCGTAGCACGTGCCAAATAGATAGGCATCCCGAGCGGCAGGCGGCGTTCAGTTCTGCCTCTCAACAAAAGTAATCGCATCGCTCGTTCCTCTGCCGCCCACCCTGTGAATCATTGTCTTTGCTTTCTCGGTTCGATCCGTGCGCCTGCGCTTTTCCTCGTACATGGCCCGATCGGCGCTCTCCATCAAATCCCCCAGCGATACCGGACTATCCGGATCCACCGATGCCGCTCCCACGCTGAGCGACAACTGGCACTGCAGTTCATCTTTCGAGGCCTTCCCAAGGCTCTTGTCCAGTCGGCGAAGAATCGTAGGCAAATCTTCCTGACTAAGGTCCGTTGCCAGCACCGCGAACTCATCGCCCCCCAGCCGTGCCAGCACGTCAGATTCTCGAAACGCCACTTCCAGAGCGTCTGCTGTGCACACCAGCGCATGATCTCCTTCGCGATGTCCAAAGGTGTCGTTAATCCCTTTCAGACCGTCCACATCGCAGAAGAGCAGCATCGTCGGCTGCTTGTTTCGGTGCGCGATCTTTAATTGGTGCGTAGCTGCGGCGTAAAACCCGCGCCGGTTATACAAACAAGTAAGGTCATCCGAGAGTGCCAGGTTGCGCAGCCCTCTCTCCACCAGCGTCTGTTTCACTTCATTCCACACTACGGCCTCTGACGTGAGCCGCTGCGTCTGGCAGTTCCCTTTTCCCGACTGCAGATTCCGGGAAATCGACTCCAGCCTGTGCACCACTTGCTCTAGCTCTTTGTCCCCGGCTAATAGCGCTGAGGAAAGTGCCTCTTCAAGATCGCTATCCGCTGGGTTTCTGCGCACCTTCAGCGGAAACGGCCGTTTCTTCGTCGATGAATTTTCACTTCGCGGGTCTAAATCGAAGTCGAATAAACCTGCATATTCAGCTGACATGCGCATCTCCTAGGGCGGGCTGCGGGATATATCCCCCGGGCCCAATGCTGTCAGTAGCTCATGCAACGTTCAAGAGGGCGTACACCTTAGCCCCAGTACCTGCTATACCCTAGTTGGCCTTAGTACCAGGTCTTTCCATTAATCACGAGAAACCTGTGGCAGTGGGAGTGAGTGCGGCTCATTTCCAGTGCTGAACGAGACTTCAGCAGTGGATCTTGACGTGATCGAGTAGCGGGGGGACTTGACATCCTTCTGTATTTCCGCAATCATCGAAACATGACCGCAACTTCCGACGCATCCTCCAAATCCAGCTCCGACCAGGTCGCTCGCTACGCGGACATGTTCTCCGCCATGGGCACCGAGCCGCGCCTGCGCATCATGCAGCTATTACTCTCCGCGCATCCAGAGGGACTGGTCGTCGGCGACATCCAAAGCGAGCTCGACATTCCCAATTCCACGCTCTCGCATCACCTCGACAAGCTGAAAAGCGAAGGTCTCGTCAACGTTCGCCGCGAAAGCACCTTCCTCCGCTATACGGCCAGCGTTGACGCGCTTCAGGAACTGCTCAGCTTCCTTTATTCCGAATGCTGCACGCGCAACAAGGCTCTGAATCCGCGCGAAATCATTCAAATCTGCAAGTAGGAGCGCCCAGCGATGAACCAGGCAAAGAACGGACCCGATGCCGATCCGCACATTAAAGAAGTCGTTCGCGAAAAATATGGCGAACTCGCGCGCCAGGCGCAAGCCGGCGGAAAGCCCTGCTGCGGCCCAGCCGCGTCTTGCTGCGACGCCATCACCGCCAATCTCTATAGCGCCACTGATGCCGCCGCAATTCCCGAAGAAGCTCTGCGTGCATCGCTAGGCTGCGGCAATCCCACCGCTCTCGCAGAGATGCGCCCCGGCGAAACGGTGCTCGATCTCGGCTCCGGCGGCGGCATTGACGTGCTGCTTTCCGCTCGCCGCGTAGGTCCCACCGGCAAAGCCTACGGCCTCGACATGACCGACGAGATGTTAGCTCTCGCGCATGAAAATCAGCGCAAGGCGGGAATTGACAATGTCGAGTTCCTGAAAGGAGAAATCGAGCATATTCCCCTGCCCGACAATTCCGTCGACGTAATCATTTCGAATTGCGTGATCAATCTCTCGGCTGACAAAACGCAAGTCCTGCGCGAAGCCTTTCGCGTCCTTAAGCCCGGCGGGCGGTTCGCTGTCTCGGACGTGGTCACGCGCGGCGAAGTCGCTCCGGAAATTCGCCAGAGCGTGCTT
>DATLSB010000168.1:0-16265 GCA_035534415.1 Candidatus Dormiibacterota bacterium
TTTGCCATGACCGGCTATCATCCGGACTTCAGTTTCCTGGAAGCGCAGGGAATTCGGCTCGATCCAGTGACGCGGCGGCCGGAGTGCAACCCGGATACGCTGGAGACGAACGTCCCGGGCATGTATGTGGCCGGAGTGGTCGTCGGCGGCAAGCACACGTCCGACATTTTCATCGAGAATGGGCGCTTCCATGGGCGCATGATCATCGCGGCAATGAGCGGCAAGGGGCGCATCAACGAGCCCGCGCCGGTTGCGCCACCGGGCGAATAGCGCAGCGACAGCAGGCGCATGGCCCGCTTCTGCCGGATCGGAGGCCGTTTTGCTGGTTAGGGCGGCTGGCGGGGACTTAGGTCGTTGATAACAAGCTCAAGCTATGGTACTTTTGGAATGAACGTGGCACAGTCTGCCGCGACCCAAACATTTGCCTGTCGAAGTCCTCAAGATCTCGCCCGACGCGCCAGAGCGTCACGTAGTTGACTACGCCGCCGGCTATATCAAGCGCGGACGGGTGGTCGCGATCCCCACGGACACTTTCTACGGTCTTTCCGCCGATCCGTTTAATTTGGCTGCGGTGGAGCGCGTATACCGCGTGAAAGGGCGTCCCGAAAGCCAGGCGCTGCCCATTCTGGTTAATTCGATCGAGCAGGCCGCCACGCTGATTCGCGAGGCGCCGGACCCGTTTCTGACGCTGGCGCACAAATTTTGGCCTGGAGCGCTGACGCTGATCGTGGAAGCGACACACCGGCTGCCGCTGAAGGTAACCGGAAATACGGGTCGAGTGGCGGTGCGCTGGCCGAAGTCGGCGGTTGCGACGGCGCTGATTGCGTCCGCGGAAGGGCCGATCACGGGAACGAGCGCCAACCTTTCGGGGCACCCCTCGTGCAGCAACGCTCAGCAGATTGTGGAACAGCTCGATGGGCGGCTGCCGCTGATACTGGATTGCGGCGACACTGGCGGAACGATGGCGTCGACGATCGTGCGCATCAATGGCGACGAATGGTCCATTGCGCGCGAAGGCGCTATTCCCAACGAAGAGATCGAAAACGCCTTCAAATAGCGGCTCGCCTGCTGGAATTCACTTCAGTTCAACTTGATCGAGAAAATTGTAGTCGCCGCCGGGCGATAGATGCACGTTGGTGACGCGCGCGCGGTGCACGCAGGTGTTGTCGATGTACCAGAGATCGATGTAAGGCTCGTCCTCCGCCACAATTTCCTGAATTTTCCAGATGAGCTGTTTGCGCTTGGCGCGGTCCATTTCCCCGCGCTGCTGATTGAGCAGCGAATCGAGCGCGGGATTGACGTAATGCCCGCGATTGGCGCCCAGCGGAGGCATGCGCTTGGAATTGTAAACGTAATCGAAAATGTCCGGATCGTCGTTGGTGTAACCCGTCCAGCGCAGCGTGTAGAGCTGAAAGCTGCCGCGCGAAATGTCGGCGTAGAAAGTGCCGGGTTCGAGCGAGCGCAAGTCGAGCACCACTCCGACGCGGCTCCATTGATTGGCGAGCGCTTCGCCGAGGAGGCGCGCGGATTCCTCGGTGGAAGTTTTCAGCGTGATGTGGAAGCGGACGCCGTCCGGGCCGCGGTGGAAACCGGCGGCATCGAGCAGACGATTCGCTTCGGCAGGATCGTACGAATACTTCTTCACATTCGGATCGTAGGCCCAGTTGCTGGGCGGCAAGACGCTGCTGGCCGGGCGCGCCTGTCCGCGCAAAAGATAACGGATTAGCGATTCGCGGTCGGTTGCGTAGGCGAGAGCTTGGCGGACTTCTCGATGCGAAAGGATCGGGTCGTTGAAATTGAAGCCGATGTAGGCGAGCTGCGTGCCGGGCTGCTCGTCCACTACGATGTCGGGATCTTTGGTCAGGGTGACGATCATGTCTGGAGTGAGCGAATCCACACCGCCGACGTCTGCCGTGCCTTTGCGAAGTTCGAGCGCGCGAACGATTGCTTCGGGGACCACGCGCATGCGCACTCGGGTGATGTTCGGAATTTTGCCGAAATAATTCGAATTGCGTTCGAGGACGACTTGCTCGTCGGTGGTCATGCTGACGAATTTGAACGGGCCGGTGCCGATCGGGTCCTGCGCGAAGTTTGAACCTGAATCTTTCGGGACGATTCCGATCGCCAGGCGCGAAAGGTTGAAGATGAAGGACGCGTATGGCTCGCGGAGGTGAATCACGACGGTGTAAGGATCCGGCGCGTCGACGGATTGGACGAGCTCGAACGCGCCGCGCTTCGGCGTTTGCACTTTGCCGGACATGATGGAATCGAGCGTGTATTTCACGTCGGCGGAAGTGAAGGGACGACCATCGTGGAATTTCACGCCGTGGCGAAGATGAAATATGTAGGTCAGCGGGTTCGGTGTTTCCCAGCTTTGCGCCAGATCGGGCGCTACGTCCATTTGCGCATTGCGCTGGACGAGGCCGTCGAAAATGAGGCCGTCGATTTCTTCGGATTGGGCGTCGGTGCCGATGCGCGGATCGAGATTGGTGGGCATCGATTCGATCAGGAAATTGAGGGTTCCCGGCTCGGCGGCGCTGCCTGACTTCGAGCATCCTGAAAACAGGGGTGCGGCGCAAATCAGGAATGCGAGCAGGATTCCACATGCGAATCGCTTTGCGTGACGGCTCGGAATTGGCCGAGATCGGGAACTTTGCAGACTGCTCACTCGCCGGACTCCGATCCATTCGCATACGCTATTTTCCCCAGAATTACCGGACGGCGCGCGCCAGTGGCGGACGGCAGATTGTTCGCGCGGCGGTGATAGGTCTCGTAGGCGAGGATGGCGAAGGCAAAAGCTTCTTTCGCCTCGACGGGCACGCCGAAGCGATCGGCGGAGAGAATCTCGACTCCGGGAATTGCGGCAGCGAGCTGCGCGACTATTAGCAGATTACGCGCGCCTCCGCCGGTGATGATGAGTTCGTCGACTTTCGCGCGCGGCATGATGAAGCGGCGAAATGCGTAGGCAATTGAGAGGGAAGTGAAGACTGTTGCTGTACGGACCAGGTCTTCGGGCCGGGAGCGGTGCTGCTTACCCCAGGCGAGCAGATTTTGGACATACTGTTGGCCAAATTGTTCACGGCCGGCGGATTTCGGCGGTCTTTTGCGAAGGTATGCGTCACGCATCAGACGGGCGAGCAGATCAGGAAGTACGCGGCCGCCGATGGCGATGCGCGCGTCGCGGTCGAACTTCTGTTTGCCGTGTGTGATGCGATTCACCAGCGCGTCGACGATCATGTTGCCGGGGCCGGTGTCGAATGCGAAGATTTTCTCCGGACGTGCACTGGCAGGTATCACCGTCACGTTGGCAATGCCCCCGATGTTCAGAGCCACACGGCCCAGCCGGTCGTGGCGATAAATCAGATAATCCACAAAAGGCACCAGCGGAGCGCCTTGTCCACCCGCGGCCATGTCGGCGGGACGAAAATCGCCGACGGTGGTGATGCCGGTACGCTGCGCGATCACGCTAATGTCGCCGATCTGGAGAGTGGATGGCGTTCGCAGGCGGCCGCGAAAACGTACCGCTGCGCCGAGATGGAAGATGGTCTGTCCGTGGGAACCGATGAGCGAGAAATTGCGAGGCGCGACGCGCCATTTTTTGCAGGCGTCCAGCGCGGCGCGAGCGAATTGCTCGCCGAGCAGAAAATTCAGTTCGCTCAAGTCGGCGGTGGTGGCCGCCGATCCCTCGGCGATGTAAAGGATTCGGTCTCGAATGCCGGCGGGAAACTTCACGTGGTGATGCGCTTCGAGTTGCGCGGAAAGATTGGGCGGCGCGCCTGAAAGTTTTACGGCGGCCACGTCGATGCCGTCGACGGAAGTGCCGGACATCATGCCGAGCACACGCATCGGTTTGTCGATTTTGCTCACGCGCAGGTATCTACCATTGTGCTCATTCCAGCTGTTTCTGCAAGGCGGCCAGCAAATTCAGTGCTTCCAGGGGACTGAGTTTATTGAGATCGGCGTCGCGCAGCGAGTGGATTACGGATTGATCGAGCGCGGTGAAACTGGCTTGCTGCGGTGCGGGAGGCATCGCTCCGGGGGAAAGTTCCTTGGTGAGATTTTCTTCGCTGCGTTCGTGGTGGCGCAGGATTTCGCGCGCGCGAACGATCACATCGTTGGGCAATCCGGCCAGGCGCGCCACTTCGATTCCGTAGCTTTTGTCCGCGCTGCCCGGTTCGACGCGGCGAAGAAAGACGATTTCGCTGCCGGTTTCTTGCACCGAGACGTGCACGTTTTTCACGCCTGGAAGCAGCTGCTCGAGTTCGGTGAGTTCGTGGTAATGCGTGGCAAAGAGCGTGCGGGGCTTTGCTTGGGCATGGAGCGCTTCGACAACGGCCCAGGCGATCGAGAGGCCATCAAAAGTCGACGTGCCGCGGCCAACTTCGTCAAGCAGGACGAGACTGGCGGAGGTTGCCGTGTTCAGAATGGCGGCGACCTCGCTCATTTCGACGAGAAAAGTAGAGCGGCCTCGCGCCAAATTATCCGAAGCGCCGATGCGGGTAAAAATTCGATCGAGCAGCGGCAATTTTGCCTGAGCAGCAGGGACGAACGATCCCATCTGCGCCATCACGCAGATCAAGGCGGCCTGGCGCAGATAGGTGGATTTGCCTCCCATATTAGGGCCAGTGATCAGCAGCAGGAATTGGGATTCGTCGCTGAAGAAAAGGTCGTTGGGAACGAAACGCTCGCCGCGCTCCTCGACCAACTTTTCGATCACGGGATGTCGTCCACCAGCCACCAGTAGATCGCCGCGCGGGCCATTTTTTGCGGGAGCTTTCTCCGTGAAGCTGGGGCGGGTGTAGTTTCGCGACGCGGCCAGATGAGCGAAATTGACGAGGACGTCGATTTGCGCGATGGCTGCGGCGGTGCGGCGCAGGCGGGCCGCTTCGCGGGCGATCGACTCACGGATTTCGACGTACAGCCGGCGCTCGATCTCGAGCACGCGTTCTTCGGCGGAGAGGACTTTGCGCTCGTGGTCTTTTAATTCCGCCGTGGTGAAGCGCTCTGCGTTCACGAGCGTTTGCTTGCGCTCGTAATCGGCGGGCACCAGAGGCAGATTCGGCTTGGAAACTTCCATGTAGTAGCCGAAGACCTGGTTGTAGCGGATTTTCAGCGAAGCGATGCCGGTGCGTTTGCGTTCGCGATCTTCCATGGCGGCGATGATTTGCCTGCCGGTTTTCATGAGCTCGCGCAGCTCGTCCAATTCAGAGTTGAATCCGCGGCGGATCACGCCCGGCTCGTTCAGCACGGCCGGCGGCTCGTCGGCAATGCCGCGAGCGATTAGGTCGCGCACGTCGGCGAGTTCGTCCATCTGCTCGCGAATGAGGGCGAGACGCGCCGCCCTGGGCTTGGCGATGGTTGCGGCCGTAGTGGAATCGGATATAGCCGCGCTGGCCGCCGCAGCCATGCAAGCGGGCAGCAGGGAACGGATCACCGGGACCTGCTCTAGCGTCTGGCGCAGGGCCAGCAGATCGCGAGGAGTGGCGACTCCGAGGGTAATCCGGCTGGTGAGGCGTTCCAGGTCGAGAATGGCTTCGAGCTGCTTGCGGATTTCTTCGCGGGCAATGGTTTGCGATTTCAGCGCGGCGACGGCATCGAGCCGGTCGTCTATCTCTTGCAGCGCGATTTCCGGGCGCAATATCCAGGCTCGGAGCAATCGCGCGCCCATGCCGGTGCAGGTTTCGTCCAGAGCTTTCAGCAGGGTGGCAGATACGTCGTCGCCTGAGGACGGCTCGACCAGCTCCAAATTGCGCACGGTGACTTGATCGAGCAGCATGGCGCTTTGCTGGTCGTAGTAGGCGATGCGATCCAGATGTTCGAGTCCGGCGCCCGCCGGACGCAGGCTCGGCTGCACCGCCGTGTCCTCAGGCCGTTGCGCGCTGATTGCGGAGGTTTCTCCGAGGTAATGGACGATTGCGCCAGCGGCGGCAGTGGCCAGCGGGTGGCCGGCGAGGCCGAAGCCGTCGAGGGCGGCCACCCGGAATTGCTGTTCGAGTTTGCGCGCGGCATAGGTGGATTCGAAGATCCAGTCGTCGAGGCGGGTTTCGACGGCGTCCACTCCATTGAGCTCCGTCGGTGCGGCTTCGGGAAAGAGCGTGGCGGGCCGGGGAAGCAGGATTTCGCGGGGATGCAAGATGTCGAGCTCGTCGCGCAGCCTGGTTTCCGCTTTTTCACCGAGGAACTCCGTGGCTCGGAATTCGCCAGTGGACAAGTCGATGTAGGCGAGCCCCACGGCTGGCTCATTCGGCTCGCTCGCGCGATCGCCGCGGCGGTTGCCATTGGAACGAGCCACAGCCGCAAGGAAAACGTTCTCCTTCGGCTCAAGGAGCGATGCGCCCGTGGCTGTTCCAGGCGTCAGGACGCGGATCACTTCGCGGCGCACGATCTTTTTCCCTGGCCCGGGCACTTCCATCTGCTCGCAAATGGCCACTTTTAGGCCTGCGCGGATCAGTCGGGCGATGTAGTTTTCCGCGGCATGATAAGGAACACCGCACATGGGCACGGCTTGGCCCTTTTCTTTGTTGCGCGCGGTCAGCGTGATTTGCAGGACGCGCGAAGCGAGAACCGCGTCGTCATAGAACAGTTCGTAAAAGTCGCCCAGGCGGAAGAGCAGCAGCGCCGTGGGATGCTGCTTCTTGACGGCGTGGTACTGCTGCATCAGCGGTGTAGCAGGTTCGTTCATGGAACGCGCGCAATACGAGGCGGCAGGGAAACGATTATGCTGGCTGCCGCGACAATTTGGCAACAGCGTTCGTGTGCCGAGCGGCGAGAGACGTTAGGTGGTGGGTTATACTCGGCGGATGAAGCTGCGCGCGCGTACTAAACGCGAGATCGAGATCAAGCTGCGCGTGCGCGACATCCCGGGTGCGATTGCGAAGCTTCAGCGGCTTGGCGCAATTGCCGAAGGACGGGTGCACGAACGGAATACACTGTACGACACGCCCGACACGTATTTTCGGCGTACCGGGCGGCTGTTGCGCATCCGAATCGAGACGCCTGCGGCATCCGGCGCGGTAAAAGCCGGCCATAGGCGGGCGTTCACGACTTTCAAAGCTCCCGCACCGGCGGGCGAGAAGTCCCGGTACAAAGAGAAGCTTGAAACCGAAATGGCGATTGGCAGACCTGAGAGCTGGGATCGGACTCTGCGATCGCTCGGCTTTCGCCCGGGCTTTCGATATGAAAAGTACCGCAGCGCGTTTCGCCTGTGCGGGCTGCAGATCTGCCTCGATGAGACGCCGGTTGGCGCATTCCTAGAAATAGAGGGCGGCCGGCAGGCAATCGATCGAGCGGCCCGGCAACTGGAATTGGATCCGGGCGAATACATTCGAGGCACCTACTGGGATTTGTACGCGGCCGATTGCAGGCGGCGCGGGAAAATTCCAAAGAATATGCTGTTTCGCACGTGAAAATCCGCTAACAAGGCAGTCTTTGCTTGACAAAAGCAGCATCTACATTTACTAGTCAAACTGAGGGAACAAGCGCACTCAGGGGAATGAAGCGTTCGTCCAATACGGATCCTGGAAGCGACCACCCTGGCGGTACGGTTTTTAGTTCGCCGCTCGGGCGATGTGTTTTCCTGCGCGGTGTTGACCGCGGTTTCCGTCCGACCGGCGGGGATAGAAGAGCGAGGCCCGGCCTGAAATAGCCTTGGGGCAGTGAGACTTCTGCCCGTGGCCGGATGGGGCGCCGGTCACGGGCTTTTTTTGTGCCTGGATTCGCGCAAATGGAGCTATCAGGGTGGCCGGGAAGTCAGCGGACGGGCTGAGCGGTCCAGCGGTGCACGGGCCAGGCGGCAAAGGAGCTGGAGATGCTTCACGCGACAGAAGTTCTGGGGGCCGAGACCTACGATTCGTACGGCAATTTTGTGGGCCGGGTGAAGGAGATGTTCGTGGTCCCGGCAGAGCAGCCGAACCGGGTGTCGCGGTTGATGCTCAGCCGCGGAAAATACCGGCCGCTGGTGGCGCGATACGATCAAATCGAATCGGTGACGCCGGGGCGCGTGAAGCTGACCACCGATGAATCGGCGCTGGAGCTGTACCATCCCAACGAAGCGTGGTTAGCGGTAGGAAAAGACCTGCTGGACCAGCAGATCATCGACACCAACGGGCGAAAAGTGGTGCGCGTGAACGACGTGGATTTGGCCGATCAGCGAATCAACGGAAACACGGAGCTGCGGATTTTTCAGGTGGACGTGGGGCTGCCGGCGGCGGTGCGGAGGATGTTGCAGGGTGTGGTGCCGCCGATGGCCATTCGCCGCATCCAATCGAAGCTGCCGCCGCGCAATATTCGCTGGGAATTCGTGAACCTGATCGAGCCCGACCCGCTACGGCGCGTGAAATTGCGGCTTTCGAGCGACAAGCTGGCGAAACTCCATCCTGCCGACCTGGCCGATATCATGGAAGAGCTTTCGCCGGACGAGCGGCAGTCCATCATGGGCTCGCTGGATGAGGGCAGCGCGGCGGAGACGCTGGCGGAGTTGGATAAGCGGCTGCAAAGACAGGTGGTGGAAAAATTCGATCCCGAAAAGGCCGCGGATATTCTCGAGGAAATGAGCCCTGACGCGGCCGCCGACCTGATCCAAAACCTGGAGCCGGATACGTCGCGCGAGGTGCTGGGAGAAATGGATGACCGCGAAGCGCAGGAGGTGGAAGAGCTGTTGCGCTTCGACGAGAACACCGCCGGCGGCATGATGACCACGGAAATCGTGGTGGTTGGTGAGGATGCCACGCGCGGCGAGGTAGTGGATCACATACGTTTTCACGAGATTCCGGCCGACCAGCTGGACAACATCGTGCTGATTAATCGTGACGCGCAGCTAGCCGGTACCGTACCGATCGCGCACTTGCTGCTGGCCAATGGCGAGCAGAGGATGGTCGAGATCGCATCGGAGCCGCTGCTTTGTCTGAAGCCTGATGCGGACGAGAAGGAAGTTTTCGAGCTTTTCGACAAGTACAATTTGCGGAGTTTGGTGATCGTGAACGGCGAGAATTGCCCGATCGGCGCGATCACCGTGGACGACGTGGTAAGCCGCATGCAGGCAAAATTGTAAGCACCGCCGCACTAGAGATTTTCCTGAAAACGGGTAGGGGAGATTTTGAACACGTGGGGAGCATTGACGGAGAATTTCTCGCGCCTGACGCAGCGCGGGAAAGAGTTCAACCGCAAAACGCGGCCGTGGCGCCGGCGCATCGCCCTGTTCCTGGCTGTCGTTGGCCCGGGGCTGATCACCTCCAACGTCGATAACGACGCGGGCGGGATCAGCACGTATACGTCGGCGGGCGCGCAGTTTGGGTACACGCTGCTGTGGTCGCTGATTCCCATGACCATTGCGCTGTACGTCAGCGAAGAGATGTGCGCACGCATGGGCGTTGTGACCGGCAAGGGCCTGTCGGACCTGATTCGCGAGGAATTCGGTTTCCGGTCGACTTTTTTCGTGATGGTGGCCGCGCTGTTTGTGGATTTGGCGAACACGGTGGCGGAGTTTTCCGGCGTTGCTGAGGCTTCGCAGGTGCTCCACGTGAGCAAATATATTTCGGTGCCTTTGGCGGCTATCGCGGTGTGGCTGCTGGTGGTTTATGGGACGTACCGCGGCGTGGAAAAGATCTTCCTGGTGGCCTGCGGTTTCTACGTTTCTTACATCTTGTCTACGTTTTTCGCCAAGCCGGATTGGATGCTGGCGGCGCGCGAGACGGTGATACCGACCATTCACTTCAGTACGCCTTACATGTTGATGCTGATCGGCTTGATCGGCACCACGATTGCGCCCTGGCAATTCTTTTATCTGCAGGCGGGGTTCGTCGAAAAGCGCGTGGGGCCGCGCCAGTATAAGCACGCGCGGATGGACGTCCTGGTGGGCAGCATCTCGTGCATGGTCATTGTGTTTTTCATCATCGTCGCTTGTGCGGCGACGCTGAACGTTCACGGACTTACGAATATTTCGAGCGCAGGGGAGGCGGCGCAGGCCCTGATCCCATTGGCAGGGAAATGGGCGGGATGGCTATTCGCTTTTGGGCTGCTGAATGCGTCCCTGTTCGCGGCTTCGATTCTGCCGCTTTCGACGGCGCACGTCATTTGCGAAGGGCTGGGATTCGAGGCTGGACTGGACCGCAAATTCAAGGAAGCTCCCACGTTCTATTCGCTGTACACCTTGCTGATTGTGGTCGGCGCCGGAATCATCCTGATCCCCAAGGCGCCGCTGTGGAAAATCCTCATTTACTCGCAGGTCGCCAACGGCATTTGGCTGCCGGTAGTGCTGATTTTCATTTTACTGCTGATCAATCGTCGCGACTTGATGGGGGAGCATACCAATTCTGTGGCATTCAACGTGATTGCCTGGGGCATGAGCATTATCATGATTGCCCTCACGCTGATCCTGGTCTACGTGGCGATATTTAATCCCGCTGCGGCCGGGCTTTCGGGCTAGGTAGCTGCTCGTCGGGCGGCTCGCGTCTGAAAAACTGTCTGGATTGCTATTGAAAGCGCGTTACGCCGGCCTTAGGCGGACGGCCTAGCGGCGGTCGCCGAGGCGCTCGAATTCATTCATCGAGCGCTCCATTTCCTCGCGTGCGGCATCGGCAGAGGAGCGAATGCCCTGCACGCGCAGGCGGAAATCGTCCGGATTGGAGGCGCGCGTCAGAGCTTCCTCGATGGTGATGAGGTTGCGCGAGTAGAGATCAAACAGGGACTGATCGAAGGTCTGCATGCCGTATTGGCTGGTTCCGGCGGCGATTGCGTCGCGAATCATGCGGGTTTTGTCGGGATTCATGATGCAGTCGCGAATGTATCCGGTGGTGACCATTACCTCGACGGCCGGCACGCGTCCTTGGCCGTCGCTCTTGCGCACCAGGCGTTGGCTGACCACGGCTTTCAGCGTGGATGCCAGTTGTAAGCGAATCTGCTTTTGCTCCGGCGGAGGAAACACGGCGATGATGCGCTGAATGGTCTCGGTGGCGTCCAGAGTGTGCAAAGTCGAAAGCACCAAGTGGCCGGTCTCGGCGGCCAGCAGGGCGGTGGAAATGGTTTCCAGGTCGCGCATTTCGCCGACCAGAACGACGTCGGGGTCCTGGCGCAGCGCGGCGCGAAGAGCTGTCGAAAAAGATGCTGTGTCAACTTCCACTTCCCGTTGGTTGATGAAGCCCTTTTTGTCGCGATGGAGGTACTCGATCGGGTCCTCGATGGTGATGATGTGCTCGGGGCGCAGCGAGTTCATGCGATCGATCATCGCGGCCAGCGTGGTGGATTTACCGGAACCGGTGGTCCCGGTGCAGAGGATCAGGCCGCGCTGCTCTTCGCAGATCTGCGCGATAACTCGCGGAAGTTCCAATTCCTCGATGGTGCGGATTTTGGTGGGAATTACGCGCAGCACCATGCCAACGTTGCCGCGTTGCTGGAATACGTTGACGCGGAACCGCCCCAGCCCAGCGACGCCGTAAGCCATATCCAACTCGGCCGTTTCCTTGAACTTCTGCTTCTGCCGGTTGGTCATCATGCTGAAGGCCATCGACAGCATTTCTTCCGGGGTGATGCGCGACACGTCCGCAATCGGCGACAGCACTCCGTCAACGCGAAGGTATGGGTGATTGCCGACTTTGAGGTGTAAGTCGGAGGATCGGTTTTCAACGGCACGGCGCAGAAGATCGTCGATGACGATGGCCATGTAAAGGAGCCCTCAGTTCGAAGTCGATGGATTCAAACCAAACTAGCACGCGTGCTAGCATGCGACAAGAACTCCAGCCGCAGCGATTTCTAGGGGCGCAACGGGGACGGGAACTTCGTTACCGGGCGTGGTCAGCTGAAACGGGTAATTCGGCGCCGCTCGCGGCCGGAGAAGATATCGGGCTTCCAGGCGGCTGATCGCGGAGAAAGAGCCGATCATACAGTATGGCGGCGATGACGGCCCCTAACAGCGGACCCACCCAATAGACTCCGTGGTTTTCCCAATGGTGAGTAGCAATTGCAGGGCCGAGCGTGCGCGCGGGATTCATAGAGCCGCCGGTGAAGGGAGCCGCTACCAGCACACCCGCCGCGAGAGTGAGGCCTGAGGCAAGTCCCGAAAACTTCCGCAAGGCGCGCTTGGCATCAACGGCCGTGGCGAAAATAACGAAAACAAACAGAAACGTTACGACGGCTTCGATGGCCATGCCCTGGCCGCGCGTGATATCTGGCGAAAGGTCAGGGGTGATCGAGCCAAGAGCGCGTGTGCGCCAACCGGCGTCGGGCATTAACGAGGACAGAAGATACGCTGCGACGATGCTGCCAACTACCTGCGCGATGCAGAAGCTGACGGCTTGCACGGTGCCAACCCGTCGCGTGACCCAGTATCCGACCGTGACGGCAGGGTTGAAGTGGCCTCCAGAGATGTGTCCGAGAGCGGAGACCATCACGGCGTACGCCAATCCGTATGCTAGAGCGATGCCGAGAAGGCCGAGACGTCCCTGGCTTGTGGCGGCGAGATATTGGTCAGCGCAAATCGCGCCGGTTGCCAGGAACACCACTCCGAACGTACCGATCAGTTCAGCGGCGAACTTCTGCAGAAAACTATGCACGGGAATCCATGATTGCTGAGGTTAGCGCGCAAAAGAGCGCTCATTGAACGCGCGAATTCTACTGGAATCCTGCGGATGAGTCAAAAAACTACTTAGGCTGGTAGTGGTACAGGTTGGATCAGTCGCGGCTTACAGTCAATGCACTCTGCCGGACTGTAGCGCGTCTCTGATTTGGAATCATTTCCATAAATCTTGACCAACATCGCGCAATCAACGTCAGACCCGAAGGCACCCTCTACCGCGTTCAAGTAGACGCGAGGGCCATCTGTCGTTAGCTGCACGCGATGCGCGAGACGCTTCGCTACGTCGTGCATGAATTCAAACGCGGTCGCTGCGCCGCGTGTTCCGGGTGCCCACGCTACCATCAGCTTAATTAATTACCTGAAGCTAATCAGGGGATCGTTTCCTACGGATGGAGGCGAGAGAGATGGCGTGAACTAGGTGCGGTCTTTTGTTGATTCTTGGACTACACGAAATGCAGCCTCATTGAAGTCTCCGCGCTTCGGCTTGCTCTGCTTGGGCTTCTTTTTCTCTGGTTTTCTTGCGTCTTTATTCCCCATGCTGCACAGCATGCCACATACCGAGGATTAGCGCTATAGGCCGGTGGGACTCGAACTGAGACACGACCGTTGATTTGACACGAAATGGGGCATGGGGCGGTCCTATAGGGGCTCTGTAATAACGGAAAAACGGGAGCTTCAGCAGCTAAAGCCACTTTGATTTTTCCGTTCTTTATGCCACGGCTGAAAGCCATGACCCACAAAGATTCTCCGGTGTGACGCAGGCTCTTCCGGAGCGCGGACACCTGATCTGTGAGGACGTGTTTAGCGAATGGCCGCGCCGCTTGGAACGCCGACCGGCGAGAGCCATCCGTGCCTGTCCGGCCGCTTTCCAGTGATGATGGCGAAGAACTCTTCCTGAATGCGGGAGGTGATCGGTCCTCGCGCGCCAGAGCCTATTTTGATGCGGTCCACGGAGCGCAACGGCGTGATCTCCGCCGCGGTTCCGCAGAAGAACACCTCGTCGGCGATATACAGCATCTCGCGTGGAATCACCTGCTCGGCCACGGGAATGCCGAGGTCCTTGCAGAGCGTCATGATCGTATTGCGCGTGATGCCGGGAAGCGCTGAATTGGCCAGCGGCGGAGTCGCTAGGGTGCCATTCATGACCACGAAGATATTTTCGCCGGAACCTTCGCTCACGTGTCCATTCACGTCCAGGGCGATGCCTTCGGCGTAGCCATTGATTTTCGCTTCCATCTTGATGAGCTGCGAATTCATGTAGTTGGCGGCGGCCTTGGCCATCTGCGGCAAGGTGTTGGGCGCGGGCCGGTTCCAAGAGCTGACGCAAACGTCGACGCCGTCGCGCAGCGCCTCCACTCCCAAATATTTTCCCCAATCCCAGCAGGCCATGTAAACGTCAACCGGGCAGGTGCGCGGATCGACGCCCACGTCCTCGTAACCGCGGAGAACGATCGGACGGATGTAGCAGGCGTTCAGCTTATTCACGCGAACCAGATCGAGCACTGCCTGGGAAAGCCCATCGACGTTGAAGGGCACGTCCATGCGGTAAATGTGCGCGGAGTTGACGAGCCGCTTCATGTGCTCGGTCAGCCGGAACACCGCCGAGCCATTTGCTGTTTCGTAGCAGCGCACCCCTTCGAAAACCGCGGATCCGTAGCTCACCACATGAGAAAGCACGTGGATTTTCGCGTCGTCCCACGGAACAAACTTGCCGTTACACCAGATCTTGTCGGTTTTCGGGAGGCTCATCGCGTCTCTCCAGGGCGTATAAGCGGGCTTTATGGCCAGCACAACGAAAATTATAGCATAGCGATTTCCACGGCCGGGTTGCGCGAGTGCCGAAAATGCACCTCAAAATCGGCCAATTTGGCTCGCCTTGCCAATCCTAGTCGTGATCGTCTGCCTCGGACGCGCCGGTTGCCGCGAAACCAGAAATCCGTCCCCAGGCGCTGGTGCGCCAGTTATCGGTAACTTCCTTGGCCAAAATCCAGGGCGGCACTGGCATGTAGAGGTAAAGCGAGAGCACATGAAGGTAGGGTTCGTACATTTTGCGGAGTTCGGAGAGCTTCCGTTCGGCGGCCTGCCGTTCGCGGACCTGGAAACCGGTTGTTTCCAGCTGGGCGCGCAATCGGTCGAAATCCGCGGACGGCAGACGATCGATTTCCAAACCGTGGGGTGGAGTGCGAAAAAGCTGCGCGAGGTCCACGACCGTGTGGCGGCACATGGCGAAAGTCAGGCGCGCTTGGCGAAGTTCCGATTCGATGGTGGACGAAAGCAACAGGGCGGTCAAATCCAACATTGCGGTAAGAGCGCTTAGCCAGGACTCGTTGTTGTGCTGCGAGCGAAAATACGCCACTGCGGGATACGAGATGTGGCTTTCCAGAATTTCCGCCGAGGAGCGTTCCCAATCGCGCAGAAGTTGGAAAAGCGACTCGACTCCGCTGGGGCCAACGTGGCGGCGCAGAAGCTCTGCTGCGGTGGGGGGCGAACCGGCGCGCGCATCGAGTAGAACGATGTTTACCTCGCGCCGCGAGAATGCCTGATAGACCACCGGCAAATAACTCAGCACTAAGGCGAGAAAGCCGAACCCGAGCCCGCTTTCCGCAACGACTAAAAAGCGTCCGGCGGCCGTGTGCGGCACCACGTCGCCGATTCCCAGAGTGAAGAGCGTGGTACCGCTCAGATACAACGCGGAGGTGAATTTTGCCGTGGCCACATCGACTCGCGCCTCGCTGTAGAAAAGGAGCCCGAATCCAAAAATCAACCCAACCGCCCAGAAGATAAACAAGAAAAGCAGCGAAAGCGGTCCATAAAAGCTGAGAAACGTCTCGCGTCGCGAAATCTTGCGAATGTGATGGGCGATAAACTTCCAGGGCGCCCACGTGCAGCGGTAGAAAACCACGGTCATGCGAAACCGGCGGGTGACGCGCCGAGGCAAAACGACCGTCTCGAACGCCTCCCAGAGCACGGTCAGAATAATCAGCGCGCCGATGACGACCGCCCAAATCATGCTGATTGCTCCAGTCCCGCGGGTGCCACGATTAACTCTGCATTAAGAATTCGAGCGAGATGGTCCGGACGTGATCGGGATCGTGCGCGGACGCCAGCGCGGCTGCAACCAGCATCGGCGCTGCAACAGATCGTTGCACGCTGGTCCTGCTTTGGCAATACTTCAGCGGAATGCGTCACGCGTACTTCACGGGATCAGGACGATCTTGCCGTACGCGCCCGCTTCCATCACCGCTACGTGCGCGCGCGCCGCGTCGGCCAGCCGAATCTCTTGGCCAATCACCGGGCGAAGAGTTTGGTTTTCAAGTCCAGCGACCAGCGCCGAATGAATGCTGAACAGATCGTCGGGCGTGGCATTCCAAAGGCTCATGCCCAGGATCGAGGCGTCGCGCATCATCGCGTCGCGCGGATTGATTTCGATCGTGCCGCGGTTGCCGATCACCACTACGCGCCCTTTGGGGGCCAGAATCGTGAGATCGCGAGCCAGATTAACGTTCGCCAGCAGTTCGATGATTACGTCGAATCCGCGTCCGTCGGTGAGCGTCAGCGCTTGATCGAAGTGGCTGGGAGATTTGTGGTCGAGCACCTCGTGCGCCCCCTCCGCCAAAGCGAGCTTTTTGCCGCGATCCGAACCGGCCGTGCCAATCACTCGCAGACCAGCCGCGCGCGCCAGTTGTACGGCAGCGAT
>DATLSB010000169.1:0-7633 GCA_035534415.1 Candidatus Dormiibacterota bacterium
TTTACGCTGACTGGGTTGGCAGCGCGTTGTGTGCTCATGCCTCGGTTCTGCTGTTCACGGAAAGCTCGCTCGCGTTCACAATTCCTCGCGCCGGCTGATTTGCAGAATGTGCATAGATTACGAGGATTTCGCGCCGCTGCCAAGCCGCGCGAAGCGCGGGCGCCAATTAAAACAGCCGGAAGAGCGGACTCTCGCCTTGCTGGGACGTAGTGTCCGCGTCCGGCACGAATCGCATCAGCGGTTTGCTGTCGCCCCGCGGGACGAGCAGCACCACCCAGCCCTCAAACGAGTGACCCGATTGCACATCGGCGTGCAACGCGGGGTTCGGCTGCGCCACCAGCTTCGGCGTAGGATATTCGGTGCCGTCAGCGGAAATCGACGAGAATTGCGATGAATCGAGACTGTAGTCGAACCGGGAAAGTGTCACCCGCGCGCTGAACTCGAAATGGATTTTTGCCGCAATGTACTCGAATCCGGCCTTTGCGGGTGGGTTCGAGGCGCTTGCGGACCTCACAAGTGCCTCCGCGGGAGCACCTTTCAGTACCTTCACCACCATGACCTTAGCGTCGTAAAGTTGGTCTCCATACTCGAACCATTCGCCGAACTCAAGCACCAGATCCAGTGATTTGCCGACGGGCTGGGCGCGCGCCGCGAGACCGGTATCTCCGGCGCGCACAGGAATTTGTTTTGCGATGGAAATCGGCGCAAACATGCAAGTTAGCACAGCTACAAGCACTCCAATTCGGCCGATTCGAGCTCGCGTTATCACGTCCACTTATCGATGGACACGCTCCCGCGATGGCTCATGTTGGCGACCATGTGGTACGGGTTAGTCTCGCCTCCCACCACCACGATGTTCACGTAGCTCGCGTTGCGGAAAATCGGAATCCGCGCCTCATCAGGAAGATTGGCAGCGCTAGCTTCGGTGAAGCGGAGACCGAAGAGAGTCGTCTTCGCGTCTTTCACGCTGATGGTCGCATTTTTCCATACCCAGTCGAGCAGAGGTTCTTTGGTTTTGAATCCGAGCTCGACCAAGCCTTGCGCGACCAAAGGATCGCAAACCACGAGCCCGCCGAAAAGCGGAGCGCAAGTGCCGAAATTAAACGCGAACGCTTCCTGATAATGCGGCACGGGCTTGATGCCCAGGCCGGGTCCGTTCTGCCCCTGGCGAATATCCATGCCGAAGAAAACGCTGACGACGCTTTCGTCTTTCTTAAACCCTTTTTGCACGTGGAATGGCTCCCACGGGCTGTCCTTTTCGTTTTCCGGGATGATCAGGTTGTTGTAGTTGCAGGTGTTGCCGAAGGTGCCCAGGTATGTTTGCCCGGGCTGACCGCAGCTGCCGCAGTTTTTGGAGACAAGCGTCCAGGCGCGTCCGATGGTGGCGTTGGGCTGCGCGAATGGGCCCATTGCGCCGATGCCGTAGTTCATGTTGAGTTTGTCGCGAATCGGGCCATTTATGATGGCCGCGGTGGCGAAGGAATTCGTGGAGCTTGAGAGCGAAGGCAATTCGCTCGCGGCAATCGCCAGCACGATGGGGAAGTAGCTCGGATCGCACCCAGCCATCACCGCGTTCACTGCCACGTTACGCACGGTGTACGACCACTCCGGATACGAGCCTTTCGCCGGGCACATCTTGCCAATCGATTCGTCCGGCGAATGACTGGTGCCCTTGAGCATCGCTTCGACTTTTTCGCGCGTGGGCAAAATTATGGGCATGAAGTCGGTCATGCCGTTGTTCATGTAGTAGTCCTGCAGTTCGTCCTGGCTGCCGGAGAATATCTCCGGTCCAACGTGCGGAGTGACGGTGCCGGATTTTTCTTCGTCGGGCGCAAGCGGCTTGGTGAGCGCGCTGATAATTTCCGGCATCAGCGGCTTGTGCGTCACCGGATCGTCGCCTTCCAGGTACGCGTACATCTGCGCGTCGGATTTTCCCCACACCGGATGCGGAGTGAAGCAGATGCGCTCGTGCGGCATGCCGCGCTGCGCGGCATTGCTATAGGCGAGGTCCTTGAAGGCGATGGTGACGATTGGGGCCGTGGGAATGCCCATTTTTTCCAGTGTTATGCAGTGACCGACGGTCGCTGGGGTGCAGGTGCTTCAATGGCCGATGGCCATGATGACGGCGTTCCCCTTGGCCTTGATCTCGGCCCAGAGCTTGGGATCATCGTCCGGCAGCGCGCCGGCTTTCAGGCGATAGACGGTCTTCACGGTGGGCATGTGCTTCTGAAACCAGATGGCGATCTGATTCAAGAAGTGATCGGCGCCGGGAAATCCGTCGGAGACGAGATAGATGGTTTTGCCGTCGAGGGTCTTCAGGCGCGGCGCCATCGGAATCAGAGTGATTGGCGGCGGCGTGCCCTTCGGATTGAGTGCTTCAATTTTGCCGCTAGGCGATGCGGCGGATTGGCGCTCGGCGGCGTGAAGTCTCGTTCCCGCGAGGAGCGCCGGCGAGGCGCCCAACAGAGATAACAGCTTGCGTCTATTCATGACCAGCCTCCCACACCCAAGGCAGCAGAAGTAAAAGACGGCTGGCGTTCCCGCCATGGCCGCGCCGCGCATGTTACGCCCGATTCGCTGGGCCAAGCAAGCGGACTTGAAAAGCCCGGGAGCCAGCCCTCTAATCAAACTCTTGACGTCCAATAAATATATTGACATATAAATACCTCCATATAGACTCTACCTACTTATGCGTCACTTGTTTTGGAGACTACTCGGATCGGCTGCTGCAAGCATGTTCGTTGCAGTCATGCTTTTCGGGTGCGGAGGTGGCTCAAGCGGTCCAGCGGGAACGTCAAGCGGCGGTTCGGGCGGAGGTGCCAGCAACGGAGGGTCAAGCGGGAGTCCGCCCCCACAGATTCAGGTGCTGTCACCATCGAACGTCATGGTGGGCATTCCGCAGGGACTGATCACGGTCTATGGCACGAACTTCACTCCCGACGCCCAAGCCTATGTCGATGGCGCGTCCGTAATCACGATTGTCCAGAACTCGGGAAGCCTTGAAGCGCAAATAGATTTAAGTCTTAGTTACGGAGCCGGAACGCACGAGCTTAGCGTTCACGAGTCGGCAGGCAACTCGGACAGCTTACCGCTTCGCTTCTATGCCCCCACCCAGGGCCCCCAGCCGTTTCTGGCTGTTCCCGCTTACTCCGCAGGACCCGAAGTTGATCCAGGTGACATCGCCGTGGCGGACCTGGATGGGGATGGGATCGACGACGTTGTACTACCGGGCCCTGCGATCTCTAATAGCCCTTCACTGGCAATTCTTAAGGGCCAGCGGAATGGAACGCTCTCACCCGTGAGCTACGTCACGGGAGTGACCGCCACGGCACTGGCGACTGGTGATGTGGACGGAAACGGAAAACCAGATATCGTCGCGCTTAGCTATGCCAACGGGACGTCATCATCACTGACCACGCTCCTAAATCAAGGGCAAGGAAACTTCACTCAGGTCTCGAATGGATCAATCAACGGCATCTTTCCGGGACCGGCGGCACTGGATGATATATATGGCACCGGCAGTCTAGACCTGATTGTCTCCGTTAAGACTCCGAACTCGATCTTGCTTTTTAGAAACACCGGAGGCGGCAGATTTGGTTCGCCGACAGCGATTGCCACAACTGCGGCTGATAATCGCAATTTTTCCGTGGCGGATTTTAATAACGACGGATTTCCTGACGTGGTTTACACGGCTGCCAATCCGACGACGGGAGCCGACGAGATTCACATCCTCGCTGGCCAAGGGGGCGGAGCATCCTCGGATATGACTCCCGCCAGTCTTTCGGGAATCACGGGGTACATCAGTGTGATCGACGCAAACAACGATGGATGTCCAGATCTAGCGGTACAATCTCCAATTCACTCCACGGCGCCGCTCGTGTTGAAGGTGTTCTTGGGCCACTGTGACGGAACATTTTCCCTCGCTTCGAGCGCCGTCATCGCTCCTGCCGGATTCGCGCCGTACCATCTGTTAGCCGGGGACTTCGATCACGACGGTTTCCCCGATCTGGCGGGAGTGAACGGGGAAACCGAGCCATCGCATATTCTGTACCTTTGGGGAGATGGAACGGGTAACTTCGTGGCACAGCAGGTAAACGGTCCAATGGGCTTCGTGGACGCTGTGGGCGACGTGAACGGAGACGGCATACCTGACGTTATCGTCCCCGATCGCTTCAACGAGGTATCGTTATCGCTCGGCCGTGGCGATCGCGCGTTCCCCTCGGCGACGTCGCTGGCACCCGCGAACGCGGGGGCTGTGTCGATTGGAGACGTGAATGGCGATGGGCTGCCGGACCTGCTGTTCGCGGGCGATCCTATTGGCGGAACACCCGGCACCGTGTTCCTGAACGAAGGAAACGGTCAATTTGTCTTGTCTGGGAATGTATCTCCCAACGCTTTTTTGCTCGCCGACCTCAACGGCGATGGATTAGCCGACCTGATCGGCTCCGAAAGCGGCAACCTCGTTATATGGCCGGGAAGCGGCGATCCGAGTTTCCAAAGTACGCCAGTAACAATCGCTCCGCCGGATGGTGCCACGGTCAATTTCGGCGATCTTCAATCGGCGGATATTGACAGCGATGGTCACCCCGATCTGATTGCATCCGGGGTGATCTTTTTCGGACTCGGGAACTTCCAGTTCGATGCCGTTCAGATCCCGCTCGACGCACCGCTCGCGATAGGCGATTTCAACGGAGACGGGAAGCTGGATCTCGCAGGGCCTTCTCAGACGTTGCTCAATCAAGGTAACCGCCAATTTAGGACCGTCAATTCGAATTTGAACATGACTGTCTGGCCGCTTACCACGCCTGTCGTAGCGGATTTCAACGGAGATGGTGTTTCAGATGTAGCTTGGGTGGATGGCCAGAGCGCGTCAATTATCGACATCGCCTACGGTCGCGGCGATGGCAGCTTTTACTTGCAGGGTGAGCTGACGGGAGGACAGTATGCCGGTGGCATCGCGGTTGGCGATTTCAATGGCGACGGCCGCCTCGACATTTTGGCCGGCCTAGAATTTGCGGAGCAATTGGTGCTCTACACGAATGACGGTCAGGGTGGATTTGAGGTCTCGTATTTCGCTTCTGGCGCGAACACAAACACAATGGCATGCGCGGATTTGAACAAAGACGGGAAACCGGATGTGGTGATCGTCAATTATGGGCTCAGCTATCGTCCTCCTAATGCTCTCCTAATTTTTGGTCAGTAGGTTTCCTGGATATCTGCGAGGGATGCGAGCGGTGCGTTTTACGGGGAAGCCTCTCGGAATGGTGGCTCGATGGCCACCATCCCGCCGAGGCGTTCTTTTGAATAGTTCTCGCTAGCGCCTTACGCCCACTTGTCGATGGAGACGCTCATGCGATAGCTCATGTTGGCAATTTGGTGATAAGGGTTGGTTTCGCCTCCAGCGACTACGAAGCTGAACGCGTCCGGCCGCTGCCATTTCGGCACGACCGATTCGTCGGTGAGACCCGCGGCTGCCGGGCCCATCGGCGGACGGCTGAAGAGGCATGACTTCAGGTGTCCAACCGTGTCGGTGGCATTCTTTTGGAGCCAAGCGGCAAGGTCTGACTTCTTCTTGAAGCCGAGTTCGACCAAGCCATTGGCGACCAGCGGATCGGCCACGACGAACGCTCCGAAAATTGTGGCGAACGGAACGCAGTTGCAGACCATGGCTTCCTGATAATGAGGAACGGGCTTGATGCCGAGTCCCCATCCGCCCTGAGCCTGCTGGATTCCAAAGCCGAAGAACAGGCTGATGACGTTTTCTTCTTTTTTGAAACCCTTTTCGACGTGGAGTGGATCCCACGGGCTGGCTTCCTCATTTTCGGGAATGATCAGGTTGCTGTAGTTGATGACGTTGCCTTGCGAGCCTTCGTACGTCTGGCCCGGCAGGCCGCCGTTGCAGAGGTTTTTTGAGAGCAAGCCCCACGCTCGGCCGATTGTTGCGTTGGGTTGAGAGAAGGGGCCCATGGTGCCGATGCCGAAGTTCATGTTGAGCTTGTTGCGGATCGGCCCATTGATCACCGCGGCGTAGACCAGCGAGTTCGTAGAGCTGAACAGCGCCGATTGTCCGCTGGCCGCGAGAGCCAGAATCGTCGGGAAATAGTCCGGCGTCGCTCCAGCCATCACGGCGTTGACGGCTACTTGATGCACGTTGAATGCCCACGGCGGGAAGGCGCCGCGGGCGGGCGTTAGGTCGCCGACGTGCTCGTCGGGCGAATGGCTGGTGCCCTTGAGCATGGCTGCGACTTTTTCTTCCGTCGGGATGACGATGGGCATGAAATCGGTCATGCCGTTGTCCATGTAATATTTCTGAAGCTCGTCGGGCGCACCGGCGTACGTCGGAGGACCCACTGGCGGGGTGACTGAGCCGGTCTTCTTTTCGTCTTCGGTGAGCGGCTTGGTGAGCGCGCTGATCACTTCCGGCATGAGCGGCTTGTGCGTGACCGGATCGTCGCCTACCAGATACGCGTACATTTCTTCCGGCGTCTTGCCCCACACCGGGTGCGGTGTGAAGACGATGCGCAGGTCGGGAACGCCGCGGCTTGCGGCGTTTGTTTCCGCCAGGTCATGAAAGGCAATCGTGACCATAGGCGCTGTCGGGATTCCCATCTTTTCGTACTCTATGCAGTGACCGACGGTCGCTGGGGTGCAGGTGCTTCAATGGCCGATGGCCATGATCACAGCGTTGCCGTTGGCCTTTACCTCCGCGTTGAGCTTGGGATCATCGGCAGCGAATCCGCCAGCCTTCAGACGGTAAATCGTCTTCACGCTAGGCATGTGCTTGGCGAACCAGATCTTCACTTCGTTCAGGAAAACGTCCGCGCCAGGAAAGCCATCGGAGATCAGGTAGACGGTTTTGCCGTCGAGAGTCTTGAGGCGCGGCGCCATGGGAATCAGCTGGATGGCCGGCGGCGTGCCGCGCGGGTTGAGTCCCACGATCTTGTCGCCCGCACCCATTGATTGGCCGGCATTGGAATGTTTGGATTTTTTCTGCGCCGCTTCCAACTTCGAACCGGCCAGAAGCGCTGGAGCGGCTCCCAGCAGAGATAATATGCTGCGCCTTTTCATGATGGCTCTCCTTTACTCGATGCAAAAACCGCGATCAGGACTAATCATCAGCTTATCGGCCGCGAATGTTAGCGGCGGCCTATCGCAAAGTCAAGAAACCACAAAGCGTTAGGCTTGAGCGCCGCTGCCGGGCCGCCGCTGGCGCTTCAGTTTTAATTCCGCGGCGGCGATACCATTCGCTCGAGTTCTAAAGCTCCCGACAGACTTTCGTCGACGGCTCGTACGGCAGAGGCGCTTCGCGGTGCCAGAAGTGAGGAATAGCCATGTGCTCGCAATCCGATCCGGCAACAGCCTGAACCGATACTCAGACCAGTCGGACTTTCGTCCGGCCAATCGGTAATCCACCCCCGCGAGTGCAAGCGCGAACTTGAAATCACAGCCACTCAGCACTGCACAACCGGCGGCTGGAAGCGTAGTTCTCGTTACACTAGCCGTAGACGTGCGTATGCGAGAAAACGTTACACTTAAATTCCGGCGGACGGTACCATAGGGTGGGGTGGGCAGCGATCAACCAAAATGCACTTGTAGTGCGCTGTGCGAAGCGGGAAGAATGCGCGCAGGCGCA
>DATLSB010000170.1:0-48501 GCA_035534415.1 Candidatus Dormiibacterota bacterium
GCGAGAAGGATGAGCAGCAGCGGCGCGATGCGTGCGAAGCGCAGCCGGTAAAAATCCAGAATGTTAACGTCCGAAAGCGAACCCCATCGGCGGATGGTGATCGAGGCGATCAGAAAGCCCGAAATCACGAAGAATATTTGCACGCCGAATTGGCCGTTCCAAACCAGAGCGTGCGCGAGATGTAGCGGGAAGGCCCTCATGTAGAGGATTTTCGCGATGACCAGGCGCATGTTGACGTGGTTCATCAACACGAGAAAAATGGCCAAACCGCGGAGAAGATCGACTCCGTCGAGGCGTTTCCACGCTCGATTGGTTGCGATTGGTTCGGGATTCACTTAAGGGCATCATACCTGACGACTCGATCCCGTCCCGAAATTATGCTACGCGTGCCGGCAAAGGGCCACGTCCGCACCGGCAATTTTGGCGGCCAAGCCTGTTAGTTGTTCGAAAACACTTCGCGCTGTCTGCGGCTTAAGAAATTACAGTATAAGTAACGAATGCCGCCGAACTGGAGTGCGGCGGTCCCAGAAAGGCGACTGCGCCCGGAAGTGCAAATGCACAACGTCCGCGGAGGACGCGATCAGTAGTCGTTGGCCGAGCTTTCGAGGAAGGCGCGGAGTTTGCGCGAACGCGACGGGTGCCGCAGCTTGCGCAGCGCTTTGGCCTCGATCTGGCGGATACGCTCGCGAGTCACTGCGAAGGATTGGCCGACTTCCTCGAGGGTGTGCTCGCTGCCGTCGTCCAGGCCGAAGCGCATCTTGATTACTTTTTCTTCGCGCGGGGTGAGCGTCTTGAGCACCGAGGAGGTTTGCTCCTTGAGACTCAAGTTGATGACCGCATCGGAAGGCGACACGACGGCCTTGTCTTCGATGAAATCGCCGAGATGCGAATCTTCCTCTTCGCCGATGGGAGTTTCGAGCGAAATGGGCTCCTGCGCGATTTTCAGAATCTTGCGGACCTTCGCCACGGCGATGTCCATGCGCTTGGCGATTTCTTCGGAAGTAGGCTCGCGTCCGAGTTCCTGCACCAACTGGCGCTGCGTGCGCACCAGCTTGTTGATCGTTTCGATCATGTGCACGGGAATGCGGATGGTGCGCGCCTGATCGGCGATCGCGCGGGTGATGGCCTGGCGAATCCACCAAGTGGCGTAGGTTGAGAACTTGTAGCCGCGGCGCCATTCGAATTTGTCCACGGCCTTCATCAAGCCGATGTTGCCTTCCTGAATCAGATCGAGGAACTGCAAACCGCGGTTGGTGTATTTTTTGGCGATGGAGACGACCAAGCGAAGGTTGGCTTCGATCAGCTCTTTTTTGGCCTGCTCGGCTTCGGCTTCGCCTCGAAGAATCACCTGAAGCGCGCGCTTAAGTTCGGTGGGGCTGACTTCGCTGGCGATTTCGATTTCGGCCAACTCCTGGCGGCGAGCCTTCAGATCTTTGCGAGCTTCGGCCTGCACGTCCGCCTTGGACGCTTCAACGCGGCGCTCAAGCTTGCCCACTTCGCGTTCGAGGGCGTGCATGCGCTCGACGGTCTGGTGGATTTTGTCGATGAGGCGCTTTTTTTCGAGCGGATTGAATTCGAGGTCGCGAACCAGCCCGGACATCTCGATGCGCGTGCGGGCCACCGCGTAACGAGCGTGCAGATGGGGCCGCTTCTTAGCTTTGGGAGTGTTCTCCAGCTTAGCGGCGAGCTTCAGCGCCTGCAGGTACAGCTTGGCGATTTTATCGATGCGCTTGAGAGTCTCGTCGGTCTTGGCCTTGATCTTTTCTTCGGTGAGCTCCTCATCGTCGAACTGAACGATTTCCTTGATGGAGCGCGATCCCTTGCGAAGATCTTCGCCGACCTGCATCAGCTCCTTGAGTATGAGCGGAGCTCGCGAAATGGTCTTGAGCACCAGCAATTGGCCGCGCTCAATACGCTTGGCGATGGTCACTTCGCCCTCGCGGGTTAGAAGCGGGACAGTGCCCATTTCGCGCAAATACATGCGCACCGGATCATTGGTCTTCTCCAGAGTTCCCGGAGTGAGATCCAGCTCGCCGTCTTCCGAAGCAGTTTCCTCAATTTTAGTGGTTTCAGCCGCGTCGCCGGAATCGGCAGCCGCGAGCGCCGCCTTCGCGGTGGCGAGATCTTCGTATACATCGATCCCATAGCGCTCGAAGGTCGAGAGCAGATCGTCGATTTCTTCCGACGAATGGACCTCCGGCGGCAGCAAATCGTTCACTTCATCATAGAGCAGGTAGCCTCGCTCCTTGCCCATAGCGATGAGGTGCCGTACCTGATCGTATTTTTCTTCCAACGCCAAAGTCGTCACGCGTGTTCCCCCTGTATGTCCGGGCACGTCTGTGGGAATTCCGCAATGCCACTAGGCCGGGCGTGGACACCCCGGCCCGTTGCTTCCCAATTATCTATATGGACGGATGAAAGAGACGAATCCCTGAGCCCAGCCCCGAAAAGTACCGCCTGCCCCGAACTGACCCACATCGCCAAACTCACACCTATAAGATGCAGTAGTACGGGCGCCCGTTTCCTCCGAAACCCTACGATATTACACCGAAGTCCATAGGAGCGTCAACGAAGCACCCTAAGTGATAACTCCGTTATCGGCCGTAGCGCGGACAGCTTCGGGCCTGCAGCGGCTGAGGTGTTAACCTAAGGCAAATGGCACGCCCGAATCCCCTGCTTTTCGAAGTACTTCTGGTGATACTCCTCGGCGCGATAAAACTCCGGCGCCGGGGCAATTTGGGTGACGATCGGCCGATTGAAAATGCCGGCCTTATCGAGGGCTGCCTTCGCAGCACGGGCTTCTGACTCCTGTTCAGCATCGTGATAAAAGATAGCCGACCGATATTGAGTGCCAAAATCCGGCCCCTGGCGGTTCAACTGGGTGGGATCGTGGGCTTGGAAGAATGCCGCCAAGAGTTCCCGATAGGAAACCTGTGCAGGATCGAATTCCACTTCAACGGCTTCTGCGTGGCCAGTATCGCCTGTGCAAACCTCTTTGTAGGAAGGATTTACCTTAGAGCCGCCGGTATAGCCCACCGTGGTGGATGTGACGCCCTTTATCTGCCGGAAGCCATCCTCTATGCCCCAGAAACATCCTGCCGCGAATGTCGCCCTCGCCATACCTCGAACTCCCTTCCCCATTCCGCAGATAGCATGGTGCCACGGGTTCCTCAATCCGCGAAACACTCCCGTAATGATTGGATACGCAAAGCGCGATTTGGTTGCAACGATACGGCTTGCTTAGGCGGGGTCAAAGAGCTCGCGGCCGAACCGCGCCTAAGCGGACGATGACGTGAAGATTTGCTCCAGGAGGTCAGGAATTTCGAACACGGCGCGGTTTTGGAGGGCGGCGGCATTAGCCTTGTAGCGCGCCAGAGCGATTGGGTCGATCAGCTGGGCCACGGCGGCGGCGACGTGGCGAAAATTACGGAGCACAACGCCGACCTGCTTTTCGAGGATCCATTTGGCGTTGTAGCGCTCCTGCGGAAGAGTCCAAGCGTTGCATTCGACGATCACCGGCAATCCCATGGCTACCGCTTCGCTGACGCTGCCAGGGCCCGGCTTGCCGATGAAGAAATCCGCCAACTGCATGTAGTAGTTGACGCGGGTGGTAAAGCCTTCGACGTAGCGGGGGGCGCGCGAATTGCCGGCGCGCAGAGCGGCGGCGAGCTTCTCGTTCTTGCCGCAAACGTAGATCATTTGCACGTCGAGGTTTGATTCTTCGATTTTTTGGGCGATCTGGAGCATGGCGCGCGATCCGTGGCCACCGAAGAGGACTAGCCCCGTGGGTATCTTCGCGTCCAAACCGATTTTTTTGCGCTCGGCGGTGACATTCTCGACCGGGGCTGAGTAGAACTTCGGGTTCAGAATCATCCCGGAGGCACGGAAAATTCGGTCATCTGCGTGGCCCAGCGACTTGGCTTGTTCCACGGCGCGATCACTGCCGCAGACCAAATACTGGAGCTGGCGCTCGATCCAGAAGTGCAGCGGGTAATCGGCCAAGTCGGTTAGCACCGTTACGAAAGGGCGTCCGGAGCGGGCGTGGCCGTAGCTTTCGCAAAGCGCGCGATTGAAGTGGGGCACGAAGGAAACCACCATGTCGGGCTGGGTTTGTTTCCAGTGCGCCTCAAGCATTCGCACGGTTGGGCGGTGATACATACGGATCACGAACTGGAGCACACGCATCAGCTCGGGACTGCCCAAGGTCCAGCCGTTGCGCAGCATGGTGTTGTACATGTCTTGGATGCGAATGCCGGCGTATTTTTTGAGGATATCCAGCTTGTCCAGAAGCTCTTGCAAGTTGGTAAGTTGGACGTCCCAAGGGCGGCCTTGGCGCTGAATGGCCAGTTGAAGGGCGGTAGCGGCAGCGCGGTGGCCGCCGCCAGCGTCAAAAAATATAAATTCGATCTTCCGCGAGGTGTGGCCCCCCATCCGAGGGATTCTGCCATGAGGAGAAAAAACAATTGCTACAGCACTGTTAAAATGCCCGGGAATGTGCTGAATAAGTTAAATAGCTTATATGCAGGCACTTACCAAATGTTCGCGGGGCTGTCACATGTGAGTAATGCTGTGGATTTATTGTGGAAAACATGAAATGTGATATGCACGTCCACTCATACTTTTCCGGGCCATGCACGACACCCGTTGTGGGCGCATTTTGCCGCGAAAGTTATAGCGATCCTGAAGAAGTTCTCGAGACACTGCAGCGGCGCGAGATGAACCTGTTCACGTTGACGGATCACGATTCGATCGAAGGCTCGGAAAAGCTGCGCCGGCATCCACATTTCTTCCTCAGCGAGGAGCTGACGTGCCGCATGCCCAGTGGTACGGAAGTCCATATTGGGGTTTACGACTTCCATGAGCGGCAGCATGTTCAGCTCCAGCAGAGGCGGAATGATTTGCCGGCATTGCTTATGTACCTGACCGAGCGGCAGCTTTTTTTCAGCATCAACCATGTGTTTTCGAGTCTGACGGGGCGGCGCGAGCTGGAAGACTTCGGCTGGTTCGAAGAATATTTTCCGGCGATGGAAACGCGCAACGGCCAGATGTTGGCGAAGGCCAACGCGCAAGCAGCGCGGCTGGCGCGGCGGTGGCGCAAGACCGGGATCGGCGGGAGCGATGGGCACGCGCTGGCGTCCGTGGGCAAGACGTACACGCATGTTGCCGGGGCAGTGACGAAACAGCAGTTTTTTGACGGGCTTCGCGAAGGCCGCGGGCGCGTGCACGGCGAATCGGGCTGCGTCGCTAAGCTGACTCGCGATGTTTTTCTAATCGCTGGGGAAATGATGCGCGAAAAGTGGTGGACCATGCTGTTGGCGCCGCTGGCAGTGGCACTGCCCGTTGCGACGTATTTGAATTACCGCGATGAGGGCGCGTTCCTTCGCCGCTGGTCGGCGGAGGTGATGGACCAGGGCAATCGCGATCGAGTTCGTTGGGCCTCCGTACCGAATCCTGCGGTGGAGGAATGGGCATGACTGTAACCAAGGCAGTCTGGCACCAGATTCAATCGAACGATTACCGGCTGATGCGGCGAGTGCATCGGTGGCGAGCGCCGCGGTGGTTTCGCATCGTGATGATCGTGGCAACGCGCGGAGGTGACGGATGGCTTTGGTACGCGTTCGGGCTGATTCTGTTGCTCGCCGGTGGAGAGCATCGCTTCGCCGCAATCGGGGCGGCCGGTTCCAGCGCCGTGGTGGCGATTCTTATGTTCCGCGCGCTCAAACATACCAGCCGCCGCCAAAGACCGTGCGAAATTGAACCGCACTGCTGGGCCTCGATTCTGCCTCCGGACAAGTACTCGTTCCCCTCTGGCCATGCCATTACGGCATTCGCGGTGGCCGTTTCGGTGGGACTGTTTTATCCATACTTGCAGCCGTGCCTCTTGCTTGCCGCGCTGTTGATCGCCGCGTCGCGAATCGCGCTGGGAATGCATTTCCTGAGCGATGTGCTGGCAGGAATGGCGCTGGGTGTGGCGCTGGGCTTTGCGAGCTTTCACATTTTTGCGGTGATGTAAAGGTTCGGTTCAGAGGTCAAGCGGAAGCGGATCTTTACCTGTGATCAGGCGCGCGGAACGATCGTGCGTGAAGTACATCCAACCCCACTGCATCAGTACGAGCACCCTGTTTTGAAATTCCACGATGTACATCAGGTGCACGAAAAGCCAGATCAGCCACGCGGGCCAGCCCGCAAGGCGTATCCAGTTTAAGTCGGCCACGGCGCTGGCATGTCCAACTGCCGCCAGGCTGCCGTGGTCGTGATAGTGAAACATCGGAGTTTTCTTGCCGCGGGCCCGGTCAACGATGATTCGCGCTGCATAGGCGCCCTGCTGGATGGCTGTCTGCGCCACGCCCGGCAGAGGCTTGCCGCCCTGGTAGCTGAAATTCGCGAGGTCGCCGATGGCAAAAATCTCCGGGTGGCCCGGAACGGTTAGATCGCGCTCGACAGTGATCCGCCCGTCTTTGTCCAGCGGCGCTCCGGATGCTTCGGAGACCGAGCGGGCCAGCGGGGACGCGAGCACGCCGGCGGCCCAGAGTATGGTGCGGGTCGGGATCACCTCCTCGCGACCTCCGGTGCGAATCGTAACGGCTTGTTTTTCGATTTTAGTTACGATGGCACCGGTGCGAACGGAAACGCGGAGGCGCTCGAGCATCCTGTGCGCGGCGTGCTGGAGCTTTGGCGGATAGGACGGCAGGATCGCGTCTGTGGCTTCCACCAAGTTGATCCGTGCACAGGAGGTGTCGATCGACCGAAAATCGCGACGCAGGGTGTCACCGGCGATCTCGCCGAGCGCGCCAGCGAGCTCGACGCCTGTGGGTCCCGCGCCGACAATCACGAACGTCAGCCACGCGAATCTTTGTTGGGGGTCGGCTTCGCGTTCAGCCGCTTCGAAGGCGAGCAGAATCCTGCGGCGTATGTCGGTGGCGTCCTCAATCGTCTTTAGGCCGGGAGCGAATTGCGCCCAGTCGTTATGTCCAAAGTACTGATGGCTCGAACCAGTGGCCAGGATGAGCGTGTCGTATTCCACTGCTCCGTCGTTTAGAACGACAAGGCGGTTTTTCACGTCAATCCTGACAGCTTCAGCCAGGAGAACACGCACATTGGGGTAGCGGTTGAGAATATTGCGAAGCGGCGAGGCGATGTTCGCCGGGGAAAGGGCGCCGGTCGCTACCTGATACAGCAGCGGCTGAAAGAGGTGATAGTTGTGGCGATCAAGGAGGGTGACATCCGCGCCAGCGCGCGCCAATCTCAAGGCCGCGCTCAGGCCGCCAAAGCCGCCGCCGATGATAACCACCCGATGTCGTCCGTCGATCACAGGCATCCAGAAACTTCAGGACAAAGCTACCACGCAAGCGCAATTCGATTAGATGTGTGATGCGAGCGAAGGATTTGAGAATTGTCTGGGGGAAGCTGGCAGCGTGCGGCGGTTTCAGACTCCTTGTGGCTCGTGGGCGGCTGCTTCGGCCATCTGACGCCACTCGATAAGCTGGCCGGCTGCGCCGATGTCGTCCAAAACTTTGGGATCGATTTCCTGATGGACCAATTGGGCGTCGCCGACTTCACCGCTTACCTCGTGGGCCAGCAGGTTGGACAAGTAGACGACGGTGATCATGTCCATCCTGTGCTGCGGAACGCGCTGCGGATGATGGTGATGGGCCACCGCTTCAACGACGGGATACGGAAGCCCCCAAAGGCTGAGCAGATAAGCGCCCACCTCGGCGTGAGAAACGCCGATCAATTCTTCCTCGACTGCGAAAAGCGGCCTTCCTTCCTCGCGCGCGCCTGCTACCGCACGGGCGAAATGGTCCGGCGCCCTTTCGGCCATGACCAACTTGCCGACATCGTGGAGCAGCGCAGCGGACACCACGGCTCCGGGCAGCTTTTTTTTCGCCGGGAAATGGGCGGCGACTCTAGCGACTAGCTGCGAGTGGGAATGAAGCTCCTCGATTGAAAATCCGGGAATCGTACGTTTGGGCTGAAACATTCGAAAGGCTTCGACCGAAACCACCAAATTCTGGAGGATATTGATCCCCAGATAGCTGACCGCCATTTTGATGTAGGAGATCTCTCGGGTGAGGCCGAAGAACGCGGAATTGACGAGTTGAAGGATTTTTGCGGAAATTGCCACGTCCTTTTCGACGATTCGGACCACGCGCTCGATGGAGGTCTCTGGATCAGCGAGGGCCTTGCGGAGTTCCATGTAGGTGCGGGGGATCGAGGGCAAGTCCTGCATTGCGCCGACCAGGCTCGTCATCATTTTGCTGTTGAGCACTTCCACCAGACTGGTGGCCCGGTCAATAGCAGAGCGAAGCGTGTCTGGATCGCAGGGCTTCAGCAAAAACTGATGGGCGACGGGAACGGCGCGCAGCGAGGCCTCCATTTCCGTGAAGCCGGAGAGAACGATTCGCAGAATGCTGGGGTACTGCTGACGAATCGTTTCGAGAAGGGAGGCGCCGTCCATGCCGGGCATGCGCATGTCTGAGACAACAACGTCGAATGGCGCAGCCGCGAGCATAGTCAACGCCGCTTCGCCGCCGGAGGCGAAGGCGACTTCCCATTCGTAGCGTTGCGCGCAGGGAGCGTTGCAGACCTTCGCGCATTTTCGGGTCGTTATCCACGAAGAGTATCCGCTTCATGTTGCGATCACCTCGTTTTGCTCCGGATTCCGGCCAGCAGAACCCGGCATGCTGCCGCTGGATGCAGCAGAGCACGATTCGTTCCAGAGCGGCGGGATTCCACCCGCTCGTTCAAGCGATGGCGCTGCACCCGATGTTCCGTGCTGGCGCCGTGAGCTGCCGGACGCGACGAGTCGAATTATTAGAAACATGTAACGCAAAGTGCAGAGACTCTCGGGCGTGCGATCATTCGATAGACTTAGTAACGGACAATCGACTGAGTGGTTGAGAAGCTTTAGAGCGGGGGCCGTAACGGATGCTTAGATCGGCGGAATCATGGAAACGTTCCAGCCGCCGCCGAGGGCTTTGATCAGGAGCACGCTGGCCGCCATGCGGCGCGTGGCGATATCGACGGCGGTGCGTTGGTCAGACAGCGCGGCACTTTCGGCGGTGGTGACTTCCAGATAATTGGTGACGCCACCTTTGTAACGCGTGGTGGAAATTTGCAGGGAGTGGTTTGCGGCGGCGACGGCTGCGCCCTCGATTTTCGCTTCGTTCTGCAGGATGCGCAGAGCCGCCAAGTTATCTTCCACTTCCTGGAAGGCGACCAGCGTGGTCTGCCTGTATACGTCGACGGACTGGTTGTACGCCGCTTGAGCTTGCTGGCTGATGCCGCGACGCAGACCGCCGTCGAAAACGACTTGGGCGGCGGAACCGGCCAGCGACCAAAAACCGCTGGGGCCTGACAGAAGGTTCGTGATGGTGCTGCTTTCGAATCCGCCAACGCCACTGAGCAAGAGGTTTGGGAAGTAAGCGGCGCGGGCGACGCCGATCCGTGCGTTCGATTCTTCCACGCGCCTTTCAGCGGCGGCAATATCCGGGCGGCGCTCGAGCAACTGCGAGGGCAATCCGACGGGAACGGTGGGAGGTCCCACGGCAAGCGGAAGCGGCTGCAAACTGAATTCCGCCGAAGGCTTTCCCACTAGCACGGCGATGGCGTGTTCGTAAGCCGCGCGCTGCACGCCTACATCGACAGCCTCGGCGCGCGTGGTTTCCAGCTGCGTTTGGGCCTGCGCCACATCTAGTTCCGAGGACAGTCCGCCTTGATAACGGTTTTGCGTGAGTTGCAGGGCTTTCTGGTAGGAAACCACCGTGGAATTCAGAAGGTGCTCCTGAGAATCGAGGCCTCGCAATTCAAAATAATCGAGCGCCAGTTCGGCGTGGAGGCTCAAGTCAACGCTGGCTAAATCGGCGGCGCTTGCTTGCGCCTCCGAGCGGGCCGCTTCCACGCTGCGCCGCACGCGCCCCCATACGTCTGGTTCGTAGGAAACATCGACGGGCAGCTGAACGTCGCTGTATTGAGTTGCGGAACTGGCCCCGAAAAGAGCGCGATTCTGGGACTGGCGGTTCTCCGAGCCGGAGATTCCTGCGGAGATGTAAGGAAAATAGCTGGAGCGGACAACGCCGACCGCGGCGCGCGCTTGCAAAAACTGCTGTTGCGCTGCCTTGAGAGTTTGATCGGAAACGGTTACTTGTTGCTCAAGCGAATTTAGCTGCGAGTCGCCATAAACTTCCCACCAGCTTCCTTTAGGAGCCGCGGCGCTGGGCTGGGCGAGCATCCACCCTTTCGCTTCTTTGTACGTGGTGGGAGTCTGGGCTGTTGGCCGGACGTATTTGGGTCCGACCGTGCAACCGCCGAGCAAAAGAGCGGCCGATAGCAAACCCAGATGTTTGGGAAGCCTCTTGCGTACGTTCATGCGTGTGTAAACACGGGACTGAAGTACCGGTGCGAACCGAGGCCCGCGAGTAAAATGCTCCATTTCATTTTCACTGCGCGCCACCGGATGGATTGCCGCCGACCTCATCGCTGTCGCTGACGACGCGCACCAGCTCACCGGAAACCAGCGAATCGGGCGGGTTGATGATTACGGAATCGGTGGGATCGAGTCCGGCTACGACCTCCACTTCGTTGCCAAAGTCGCGGCCGATGGTGATGGTTTTCAGCACCGCATGCCCGTTCTCGAGCACGCCAGCCTGCATTCCGTGGGAACGGAAGATCAGCGCACTGACCGGCAGTATCAGAGCGCGAGTGGCATTGGGAAGCTGGAAATGGACTTCGGCATAGGCGCCGGGCAAGAGTTCTCGCGCGCGGTTATCAACATCCACTTCCACAAGAAGAGTGCGTGACGCGGCGTCGATTGAATCCGAGGTGCGCACCAGCGTGCCTTTGAAACTGCGCCCGGGGAACTCCGGCAGCGTGATAGTGGCCGGCAAGCCGGGGCGCGTAGCGCCCGAATACTGCTGCGGGACGTTGACGTACACGCGCAATTTGCTGATGGCGGAAATATGGAACAGCTCGGTGGCTGGGCTTCCGGCGCCGGAATTAATCAGGTGACCGACATCGGTATTGCGGGCGGTAATCACGCCATCGAACGGCGCGTACACTTTTTCGAAGGATTGCAGTTCTTGTAGGCGCTTGACGTTGGCTTCGGCCGAAGCCACTGTGGCCTTTTTGGCCTGGAAGTCTCCGACGGCGTTGTCCACATCCTGCTTGGCCACCGAGCCGCTGTTCAACAGGTTTTGGTAGCGCTCGGCAGTTGTTTGCGACAGGGCGAAATTTGCCTTGGCGGTATTCAAATCGGCGCGAGCCTGGTCGAGTTGCTGATCGACTTCCGGACTTTCGATGACGGCGAGCAACTCGCCCTGCTTCACGCGCGATCCGATGTCGTGATACCAAGCCTTCAAATATCCATTGGTGCGGGCATAAATCGGCGAGTCAGCGAACGCCTGCATATTCCCGGGCAACACGATTTCGGTGCGAGGGTCACCGAGCTTGGGGCGAATCACAGCCACCGTGGGGATGGCGAGTTCGCGGGTTTCTGTCTTCAGCGCGGCGCGGGCTTTGAATCGCGGAACCACTCCGGCGATGACCACGACGGCTACGACGAGCAGAATCACGATGGCAATCCAAACGCCGCGGCCAGATTCGCGGCACCTCGGTCGAGACGGCTCGCGTTGCGGCCGATATGGTACAGCCCTACGGCTGCTGATCACGAATTCCCTTTCCCAATCACGCTAAATAGATAGATGTTAAAGACGGCACGCCAGTTTCATGCCTCGTGGTTTCATGCCTCATGGCGCCGCACCGAAGATTCGGCGTTTTTGCCGCCGTGAACGATGCTGAAGAATACCGGGACGAAAAATAGCGTGGCTACGGTGGCGAAGATCAGGCCGCCGACGACGGCACGGCCGAGCGGAGCGTTCTGCTCGCCGCCTTCGCCAAGCCCGAGCGCCATGGGCAACATGCCAATAATCATGGCCAGGGCCGTCATCAGCACGGGGCGGAAACGAGTGAATCCCGCCTCCAGTCCTGCTTCGGCAGCCGTCTTGCCAGCGGAAAGGCGTTCACGCGAAAAGCTGACCACCAGAATGCTGTTGGCCGTGCCCACGCCCATGCACATAATTGCACCGGTAAGAGCCGGAACGCTGATGGTGGTGTGGGTGACAAACAAGCACCAGACAATTCCCGCCAGGGCCGCTGGCAAGGCCATCAGGATCACGAATGGATCGAGCCACGACTGGAAGTTGACGACGATCAGCAAGTAGACCAGGATGATTGAAAATCCCAGGCCTCCAAGCAGCCCGGTGAATGAGGAGCGCATGGTTTGAATCTGGCCGAGAATGTGGATTTGCGAGCCGCGGGGCAGATCCTTCTTGCTGCGGTTGACGATCGATTCGATATCGCTGGCGACGCCGCCGAGATCGCGGCCGTCGACGGAGCCGTAGATGTCGATGACCGGCTCCACATCGTAATGGGACACCACCGCCATTTCCGATCCGCGGCTGAAGGATGCGAGGTCGCTGAGAATTTCGGGCTGGCTGCCGCTCGCGCCGCTGATGGGAATGTTCTCGATCTTCTGCAGCGAATCATTACGGTATTCGGGAGTTTGCACGGCGATGTCGTAGCTGACGCCGTTTTGCGGATCGAGCCAGTAAGTTGGCGAAGTTTGAAAGCTACCGCTCAGGGAAACCAGCAGGTTCTTGGCCACGTTGTCCGCTGTGTAACCGATCTCCTCGGCTTTGGTACGGTTCACCTGTATGTGGATACGAGGCTGGTTGAAAGCCTGCTGGATGCGGAGATCCACGGTGCCGGGAACGAATTTCAGTTTGTTCAAAAGAGCGTCGGCAAAGCGGCGGTTGGCCAACAGGTTTCGGCCCACGACCTGCACGTCGATCGGCGCAGGCAAGCCGAAATCCAGAATTTTGCTGACCATGTCGGTGGGTAGGTCGTAGAACTGGACGCCTGGAAAGTCCTGATTCAGCACGCGCCGCATTTCGCGGACGTACTGCGCAGTGGGACGATGATTGGGAGCGAGCGATACCAGAATATCGGCGTCTCCGCTTCCGATGGGAGCGGAATTGCTGTAGGAAAGATTGATGCTGCTATAGGGCAGGCCGATGTTGTCGATGATGGTGGTGAGCTGGGAAGGCGGGATGTGCGCGCGAATGTCATTTTCCACGCGGTCGCAAAGCGCCGCAGTGTCTTCAATGCGCGTGCCGGTGGGAGCGCGCATATGAATATTAAATTCGCCGCTATCGACGGAAGGGAAGAAATCTTCTCCAATCAGGGGCAGCAGCGCGAAGGAAAGAATGCACACGCCGAAAAATCCGGCCACGAAAAGCGTGCGATGCTCGATGCACGCCGCGAGCATGCCATGGTAGCCGTTGCGAAAACGGTCGAAGCCCCTCTCGAATCCAGCTTGCACCCGGACGAAGGGATTGCGCGACGATTCGGTGTGCTCGCGACGCTGCTCCTCGGTCTGTTCGGTAAGCATGTAGCGCGCCATGGTGGGCACCAGCGTTCGCGAGAGCACGTAGGACGCCAGCATGGCGAAAACCACCGATTCGGCTAGTGGAACAAACAGATAGCGCGCCACGCCCGAGAGAAAAAACATGGGAACGAACACGATGCAGATGGAAAGCGTGGAGACCAGGGCCGGGGTGGCGATTTCCGCGGACCCGTCTAAGATAGCCTGCACTAATTCCTTGCCCTGATCAATATTCCGGTTGATGTTCTCGATGGCCACGGTGGCGTCATCGACCAAAATGCCCACGGCGAGCGCCAGGCCTCCGAGGGTCATGATATTGATAGTCTGACCCAAGGCGCTGAGCACGATGATGGAAGTCAAAATGGAAAGCGGTATGGAGACGGCGATAATCAGCGTGCTCCGCCAACTTCCCAGGAAAATCAGAATCATCAGCCCGGTGAGACAAGCGGCAATCACGCCCTCGCGAACGACGCCGTTGATGGAGGCACGGACAAACACAGACTGGTCGGACAAGAACTGCACGCGCAGCTGCGGGGGCAGACCCGCCAGAATGGTAGGAATTTTCTTTTTAACATTGGCGATGATATCGAGGGTCGAAACGTCTCCGCCCTTCAAAACGGGGAGCAGAGCGGCGCGCCGGCCATCGACACGCACGATATTCGTTTGCGGCGGATAGCCATCGCGAACGTTGGCAACGTCGTGTATGTAAATGGTGGAGTTTCCGATTTGCTTCACCGGCAGATCGTTTAATTCCTGAACGGTCTGCGGCGCGCCATTCATATCGACCTGGTATTCAAAATCTCCGATTTTGGCGGTTCCGGCCGGCAGGATCAGGTTCTGATTGCCGATGGCATTTACAACGTCTGCTGGCGAGAGTCCATGGGCCTGCAGAGCCTGAGTGTTCAGGTCCACTTGAATCTGGCGCTGCTTGCCGCCGTAGGGGAAAGGAACGGAGGCACCTGGAATATTAATCAGGCCAATGCGAATGAAGTTCTGCGTCAGATCGCCCAACTGTTGCTCCGAAAGCCCCTGCCCAGAAACCCCCAGCTGGATGATGGGCACCGTGGATGCGTCGTACTGAATTACGAGAGGAGGTTGTGTACCAGCGGGCATGGAATGGACGATGGTTTGCGAGATGGCGGTGACCTGGGCCACTGCGCTGCCGAGGTTCACGCCGGGCTGAAAGGATACCTTGATTACAGCACGGCCATCGAGCGATTGCGAATCGACATGCGCGATGTCGTTGACTGTAGTGGTGAGCGCGCGCTCGTAGTTGTAGACGATGCGCTCGGAGATCTCTTCCGGCGAGAGGCCAGTGTAATTGAAGAGCACGCTGATGACCGGGATATCGATATTCGGGAAAATATCGACAGGAGTGCGCACGATGGCTACGGCGCCGATGATTAAAAGCAGGATGGCTGCTACGACGAAGGTATAGGGACGGCGTAGGGCGAGCCGAACGATCCACATCTATGCAAATGCTCCTGAATGCGCCCAACGGAACGGCGCAGCGACTCCTCAGCGGAAGCCGGTTTCCGGGGAACCGATAGTATCGCACGCCGGCGAATCGCGAACGTCAAAAACAGCATGCAATGGATGCGTCCGTTGGCCGCGCAGTTACATCCAATGCCTCTGAACGCGAATTGAGGAATCGAAATCCACGTGGACTGGGGGGCAGGCTGGGGGCCCAGCTCGGCTGAGTGAACCGGAGCCGGAACAAGGAACGCAAAGATGGAATACGCGCCAATAAGCGGCACAGGAATGAGAGCGTCCCGCATCGCCCTCGGCACTTGGGCGATGGGCGGCTGGATGTGGGGTGGCAGTGACGAGGAGCAGTCGATCCGCACCATCCACGCGGCGATGGCCAAGGGCATCAATACGATCGACACGGCTCCGGTGTACGGCTTTGGGCGGTCGGAGGAAATCGTAGGAAAAGCAATCGCCGAAGCGGCCGCGCGAGACAAGGTGATCATCGCCACAAAGGTGGGGATCGAGTGGCGGGACGGGCAAGTGTTCCGCAATGCCTCGCGCAAGCGAATCACGAGTGAAATCGAGGACTCGCTGCGCCGGTTAAGAACCACCTACATCGACCTATATCAGGTTCATTGGCCCGACCCGCGCGTGCCGATGGAGGAGACCGCGTCGGCAATGCGCGAGCTCTACCAGCAGGGAAAAATCCGGGCGATCGGCGTCAGCAATTTCTCACCACAGCAGATGGAAGAGTTTCGCCGGTTCGCTCCCTTGCACACGGATCAGCCTCCGTACAACTTGTTCGAACGGGAAATCGACCGCGATGTGGTGCCGTACGTGCACAAGCACGACATCAGCACCCTGGTTTACGGCTCGCTTTGCCGCGGACTTCTCAGCGGCCGGATGAGCAAGGAGACGAAGTTCACTGGCGACGATTTGCGCAAAGCGGACCCAAAATTCCAAGAGCCTCGATTCAGCCGGTATTTGCAGGCGGTATCCGAGCTGGATGGGTTTGCGAAAGATAACTACGGCAGGCGCGTAATGGATTTAGCCGTTCGCTGGGCGCTGGACCAGCCGGGCGTCACGATCGCACTTTGGGGCGCGCGCCGGCCGGACCAAGTCGCGGATGTCGGCAATATCGACGGATGGTCGCTGGATGAGAACGCGCGCAAGGAAATCGAACAAATTGTGAACCGCGCGGTGACGGATCCGGTGGGGCCAGAATTCATGGCTCCGCCAGCGCGACCGGCGTCGGCCGCCGCAAAATGATCGAATTTGGGCAGTGAAAATACGCGCCGCCCCGCAGGTTTTTACCTACCTTGACGATTCACTAAGGCGAGGCTAAAGTTTCAGGCTCGGGAACTGGTTCTATTTCGGTGTCAGGTGCGGAGGTATCCGTGGCGCATACGGTGGTGAATGGTTTACTTCTCGGTTTACTCGTATTGGCTGCGGGCGTATGCATCCTGGCGCCACTTACCGCATTAGGCGTCATGTTCTGGCACTGGCAAAAAGAACTTAAGCAGTCGATGCGATTGCGCCAAGCGAGAACCACGCAGATCCGCTAGCGGCTGTCCAACCCGCGGTTTTTAGTTCGCCGTGCCGAAAATCCCTTCCGAATTGCAATGTGAAATACTTTCTTGATTGAGGAGCCTGCGGGGGTGTCCGAACGCCCGGATCGATCGAGAGGTGGAACTGAACCGGGCAATAGCCTGAGAAAATCTTTGGAGGAACGGGAAAACTTTAGTACTTGAAGTTCCATTGTTTTGAGGGCCTCTGGCGGCTATGGCGTGGAATATCAATGCGTAAATTTGGCAAGCGACGTGCTGTCACCATCGGGTGATGCACTCAAGAATGGGACCAGGTAAATTACCCAACGATCGACCAAAGCTACCATCCTGGCACTATTGGGTATACTGGGCCGGGGTGCTGTGCGCCATCACTGCCGCGCTGACAGCGTTTGGCATTGTCAGCTGGAAGAGCACCGAGCACAAATACGACCGGATAGCGGCCGCGTACCGCGCGCACGCGAATGGCTCGACTGGCGATGTGGAAATCCCAGAGCGCCGTTTGTATCCGTATTCCGTGATACCGGGGGGCGTGCGAAGTGCGCAAGAGCTGCGGAATGCGATTGCAAACGATCCGCTGGTTGCCGCTCTGTACGCGAATTTCGATTTGTCTCGCGCGCACATCGTCCGGGTCGCGCACGATCGCGAAGTCTATGTCTCTTACCGGTTGAACGGCCATATCTATTGGACGAAAAAACGCTTACTGCTCCGCGCGGGCGAGACGCTGATCTCTGATGGAAAGCACGAAGCCCGAACTCGCTGCGGAAACCGGATCTCGGAGACGCCGGTCCAGCCCGTCTCTCCAGCCGAGCCGACTAGCGCGGCGATGAATGCTCCCGCGAGTTACAACCTGGTTGCCGAGAATTCCGCGGCTCCGCCGACTTTGCCGGACCAGACGCCGTCTCTTGATCCGGCCAGTCCACTTGATCTGCCGCCGAACGTGCCTTTACCGACGCCCATAGCGAACCAACCAATTTCGATGATTCCCCCGCCATATTTTCCGACCGTGGGGGGAGGGCCGTCGTCGAATCCGCAGATTATTCCACCACCACCGGTGGCGACGCCGGAACCGAATGGTCTTTCACTCCTGGGCATGGGGCTTCTAGCTCTGGGCTTGGCGGGCACATTCAAAGCCTACCGGAAGGGCCGAAAGGCCTGACCGGCGGCTGGGTGGGTTTGCCTGAAACGTTGGCGCTGGTCGCTAGCGCGACGAAATGTACTTCTGCGACGACGTCAGACCCTCTTGGGCGGCTTCGAGAGTGCGTATCGCGGGAGACAAGCCGCGGCGCTCGAAACACGCTGCAATGCTCTTCCCGATTTCATCAATCCGCTCTGTAGCCAGAGCGACCACGCTTGGACCCGCGCCGCTTAAGGCAACTCCCAGCAGCCCCGGGATTCTCGGCAGCGCAAACACGTCTGAAAGCCCAGGAATCAGGGATTGCCGCGGGATCTGGTGCAGGCGGTCTTGCATCGCGTCCCAAATCAGATCGTAGCGCCGATCTTCAAGTGCAGCCACAAACAGAGCAGAGCGTTGGAGGTTGAAGACCGCGTCAGCACGAGAAACGGATTGAGGCAGCACGGCGCGAGATTTTTTGGTTTCGAGCGCGAGATCCGGAGTGACAACGATTACGCGAATGACCTTGGGCCAGCGCTTGCGGAGAGCGACCACGCTTCCGTCCGGACGCGTGAAGGTGACCACGAACCCGCCCAGCAGTGCCGCGGCCACGTTATCCGGATGGCCTTCCAATTCGGTGGCGTGGCGCAACACGGTATCTTTCGGCACTTGCCGCCCTGTGGCCAGGTAACCGAGAGCAAGCCCAGCCACAACGGCGGCCGCGCTGCTGCCCAGTCCGCCAGCCACTGGAATTTCATTCTGCACAGCCAGGCGAATGCGCGGCAGTTCGAAGCCTTCCCGTTCGGCCGTAAGGCGCATGGCGCGAAAAATCAAGTTTTGATCGGGATCCTTGGGAAGCGCGGACGTGCCGCGCACGCCGCGGCTGCGAGCGAGGGTTCTCGCTCCCGGCTGAGAAAGCACCGTGGCGCGCACGCTGAGGTACATCTCCAAGGCGAGGCCGAGGCAATCGAACCCCGCTCCCATATTGGCCGTGGAAGCTGGGACGCGGACTTCGTAAGAAGATTGGCGGGAAGCGGTCATGAAATTGGGAGGTGCCGCATTGCGTTTGCATCAGCGCCGGAAAAGACTGCGCCGGAAATGTTTCCGATCGTTAGTGCTTGTGTTCGAGCATCTTCAGGATGGCGGATTTGGAAGCCTCCACGTGCTGCGGAGCGTTACGGAACGCTCCGACGATTCGCTGGGGCTCGACTGAGCTACCTTTCGCGTCTTCGAGCGTCAGGGTGCCGCGATGGTAGGCGCTCACGTAATCCGGGTCTTTCAACACATGGCCGGTAAGCACCGCAACGATCGATTCTCCCTTTCGAACGTGCCCCGCCGCAACCAATTTCTTGATTCCAGCGACGGTGGTGGCGGACGCCGGCTCGCAGCCGATGCCGTCGCGGCCGATCATCGCTTTGGCATCGGCAATTTCCTGTTCACTGACGCTGATGATTTTTCCGCCTGACCGCCAAACCGCGCGCAGAGCTTTCTTCCACGATACCGGCGCGCCAATCTTGATGGCAGTCGCCAGGGTTCGCGGGTGATCTTCGAACGCAAGCGTTTCCGGGAGCTGGATTTCCGCCGACGGTTTCGCGGGAGGCAAACTCGCAAACAGGCGCGCCAGAGGCGATGCGCCTTCCGCTTGAATTACACTCAGTTTCGGCAGCCGGTCGATCAAACCGAGCGCGCGCAGTTCCTCGAAGCCTTTTCCAAGGGCGGAGCTATTGCCCATGTTTCCACCGGGAACCACCACATGATCGGGCACTTGCCAGTTGCATTGATTCATCATTTCGAAGGCCACTGTTTTCTGGCCCTCGATACGAAACGGATTAATCGAATTTGCCACGTAGATGGACGGATCTTCGCCCAGCTCTTGAATCAGCCGCATGCAGTCGTCGAAGTTGCCTTCGATTTCGCAGACGAGCGCGCCGTAGTCCATGCTCTGCGCCAGTTTCGCGGGGCTGATTTGGCCGCGCGGCAGCAGAATCGCGGGTTGAAGACCGGCGCGGTCCGCGTAGGCAGCGAGGCTCGCGGCGGTGTTTCCGGTGCTGGCGCAGACCACTGTTTGCGCGCCCAGCACCAGCGCCTGAGTAACCGCGGCGCACATACCGGTGTCCTTAAATGAGCCCGTGGGATTGCAGCCCTGATGCTTTAAGCGGAGCGCATCGAGCCCGCAATATTGCGCCGAGCGAGGAGCTTCGTAGATCGGCGTGTTGCCCTCGTACAGCGTGACAAATGGCGCGGATTCTTCGAAGGGGAGCAGTTCGCGGTAGCGCCATACGCCGCTGATATCGCGCGGGTCGCGCGAATTGCCGCGCGACTCAAATGTGGTTCGCAGCGCAGCGGGATCGCCGATCATCGACACGCTGCAATCGATTTCGAGCGGTCCGCCGCATTTTGGACAAACGTAAATCCGCTCGCGAATTCCGTACACGGCGCCGCATTCCGGCAGGATGCATCGCTGCGCGGCCTTCGCGCTGGCCGGCGCGGCTACGCTGGCGGGCTGCTGCGTCATGTTCGCGAACCTGTGGTTACTTCCTGAGTTATTGGGGCACCGAGATCGAATTCCCGGTGCGTGGTGATCAGCGCGGGCTTCACGTCCTTTTCGGCCACCACGAATGAGATGTTGCTCTCCGAGGATCCTTGCGCGATCGCAATTACGTTCACATTTTCGCGTCCCAGCGCGCTGAAGGTGCGGCCGGCAAGTCCTGGAACGCCGCGCATATTCTCACCGACCACCGCCACAATCGCGATGCTCGGATCCACGGTGATGTGCTCGACCATTTCGTGCGCCACGTCCTGCGCAAATTCCTTGCGCAAAGCTTCCACGGTGCGCTGCGCGTCGCCGCCGGGCACGATGAAGCAGATATCGTTCTGCGAGGACGATTGCGAAATCAGCAGCAGATTGGCGCGCAATTGAGCCGTGGTGGCAAAGGTGCGCGCTACCACGTCCGGAACTCCGACGATTCCGGGGCCGCCCACGGTAATCAGGGCCACGTCACGAATGGCGGTGAGCGCTTTCACGCCACCGCCGTTGCTACGGCCTTGCGGAGTGATTTTTGTGCCGATGTGCGATGGCTCAAAACTGTTGCGGATCCACACCGGAATGCCCGCCTCTTGAACGGCGCGGAGGGTCTTGGGATGCAATACTTTCGCTCCGAAATAGGCGAGTTCGCTGGCCTCGCGGTAGGAAATTTCTGGAATGGTGCGCGCTTCGGGCACCAGACGCGGATCGGCGGTCATCACGCCGTCCACATCGGTCCAGATGATCACTTCGTCGGCGCCGAGCGCCGCGCCCAAAATCGTCGCGGAGTAGTCCGATCCACCGCGGCCCAACGTGGTCAGCACGCCTTCGGTGGTAGCGCCAATAAAACCGGTGACAACGGGAACTACTCCCTGGCCGAGCTGCGGGAGCAATCGCGCTTCGCAGCGTTCGCGGGTGCGATCCATCAGCGGATCAGCGCCGCCATGCGAAGGATCGGTAACGATTAGCTCCGTGGCTTCGACAGCTTCGCTCTTGGCGCCAATTTCTTCCAGCGCGCCAGCAACCATCGGCGCGGAAAGGCGCTCGCCAAGGCTGGAAATTGCATCGAGCGTGCGCGGAGTGAGTTCGCGAAGCAGCGCAGTGCCCTTGCACAGCCGCTCGCCTTCGGCAAAGATATGATCCAACCGGTCGGCAATCGCTTTGCGGCGCGTTTCATTACCAATCAATTCACGGAGCGCCGCCTCGTGCTGTTTGCGCATTACTCCGAACGCCGCGCCGGTGCGCTCCAGATCGCCCGCTTCGGCATGAACGGCCGCCTCGATCAGGCGATTGGTCACGCCGCTCATCGCGGATACCACGGCAACCACGGGATCTTGTCGCGAAGCGTCGCGCACGATCTGCGCGACGCGCGCAATGCACGCGGCATCGCCCACAGACGTGCCGCCAAACTTCATTACTTGAAGGTGTTTTTTCATTTTAGAAAAGATGCGGCGCAGAGCAATCGAAGTGGCCTGGAGCGCAGAGCGAACCGGCTATCAGCGTAGCCGCGCCGATAAAAACTATACACCATCAACCGCCAATCCGTGCGCGCGAGCGTCGATTCGGTGACGTGAATGTCAGTATTTGCGCACGATTGTGTCACCGTCTCGCTCACTGCTTTCCCAAGCCGGTTCGATCAGCCGCGAGCTTCCCGGTGTAGATGGCCATGCCCACGGCTGCATTCATACCCGCTTTTTCGAGCGCCGCCACCTCGCGCATGCTGCGAATTCCGCCTGCGGCGGTGATTGGGAGAGAGGTGACGCGGCGCAATTTGCGGAACCAGGAAAGATCGGTGCCTTTCATCGATCCTTCGTTATCGACGAACGTGGAAAGGAAGCCGGAGCAAAATGGCTCCAGCGCCGGAATCACTTCCTCCGGACGTAGCTTCAGCCGCTCACGCCAGCCGCGGACCACGATGCGGCCGCCCTCGGTGTCGAGAGCGACGATCACCCGTTTTTTGCCGACGCGTCGCCGCAATTCCGACAGAAACTTGCGATCCACCTGCTCGTCGCGGAACGCGGCGCTGCCGATGATCACCTTGTCCGCTCCCCAGGACAGTATCCGCGCTGCTAGCGCCGCGGTGCGAATTCCTCCGCCGACGCGCACTTCACAATCCGCGCGGGCGCACAGACGTTTGATCCATGCCGCATTCGAACCCTTGCGCATAGCTGCGTCCAGATCGATTACATGCAGAATCGGATAGCCGCGAAACCGATCGAGCAATCCGAGCACGTCATCGACGGCCAGCGCGCGCTTTCGTCCGCGCACCAACTGAACGGCTTTTCCGCCCTGAAGATCGATGCAGGGAATGATCATCGGCTTTGCCGCACCGGCACTCCGCGCTCGGCCAGAAATTTCTTCAGCGCAGCGATGGAATGCGTCTCCAAGTGAAAAATCGACGCGGCCAGCGCGGCGTCGGCGCATCCATTGGTGAATACGGCGAGAAAATCTTCGAACGTGCTGGCGCCACCCGACGCGATTACCGGCACAGGCACAGTGCTCGCGATTTTTGCGGTCGCTTCGCAATCGAAACCGCTGCGCGTGCCATCTCGATCGATGGAGGTGAGCAAAATTTCTCCCGCACCGCGTTCGACCGCTTCAGCGGCCCAGTCCGCGGCGTCGCGCCCGGTCGCTTGTCTGCCGCCGCGCACGTACGCTTCCCACGAACCGTTCGCGCGCTTTACGTCGAGCGAAAGGACGACCGCTTGCGCTCCAAACTGCTGCGATAGCTCCGAAATCAATTCCGGGCGCTGCACGGCGGCCGTGTTCACCGTCACTTTATCCGCGCCGGCGAGCAACACCGCGCGACCCTCTTCCATGGTGCGAATGCCGCCGCCCGCGGTCAGCGGAATATTCAGTTGCTCCGCCACGCGGCGGATGGTGTCGAGAAAAGTGGCGCGCCTCTGAAACGAAGCGCTGATATCGAGGACCACAAGCTCGTCCGCACCTTCGCGGTTGTAACGCGCTCCGAGTTCCGCGGGATCGCCCATGTCGCGCAGCCCCGCGAATTCGATGCCTTTCACCACGCGGCCGGCGTCCACATCGAGACAAGGAATGATTCTGCGCGCCAGCGGCATCAGAGTGACTCCAGAAAATTGCGCAGCACCAGCGCGCCCGTTTCACCGGATTTTTCAGGGTGAAATTGGACGCCGAACAGATTCTCTTGCTCGATCACCGCCGCGAACGAAACTCCGTGGTCGCAGGCCGCTACCGTGGCAAGCGCGGAACCCGGCGCAGCAAACGAGTGCGCGAAATAGAAATACGCGTCTTCCGGCAAGCCATGTAGCAGCCTACTCTCGCGCACGCGCCGGAGCTGATTCCATCCGATGTGCGGAGACTTCACGTTGGTTGGCAACGCTGTCACTTTCTCCGGAAAAAACTGCAAGCCGGATTCGCAGGGCGCTTCTTCGCTCGACGCGAACATGGCTTGCAGCCCAAGACATATTCCGAGGATCGGCGTCCCTGATTGGTGCGCCGCCTGCAGCGGCTCTGTTAACTTTCGCTCGCGCAGGCCCGCTACGAACGCGCCAAAATGCCCCACTCCCGGCAACACGATCGCGTGTGCGCCGGCTACTTGCGCCGGTTCGGTAGCGCGCTCGGTTTCCGCGCCCAAACCTCGCAGCGCTCGTTCCACCGAAGGCAAATTTCCCGCGCCATAATCGACGATGGCGATCTTCATAGCATTTCTTTCGTCGATGGCAGAACGCGCCGGAGTTGCTTATCGCGCGTGACCGCGAAGCGGAGCGCTTTTGCAAAGGCTTTGAAAATCGACTCGACTTGGTGATGCGACGAGCGCCCGTACACCAGCTTCAGATGGACGTTCGCCGAGGCCGCCTGCGCGAAGGCGCGAAAAAAGTCCTCCATCAGTTCGGTTTGAAAATCGCCCACGCGTGGCGCGGAGATTTTCCAGTTACATGCGCAGTACGCGCGGCCGGAAAAATCGATCGCCGCGGCTGCCAGGCAATCGTCCATGGGCATGAGGAAATAGCCCGCGCGCAGGATCCCGCGTTTCGTTCCCAGCGCTTTTTTTACTGCTTCGCCCAGCGCAATGCCAACGTCTTCCACGGTGTGGTGCTGGTCCACGTCCAGATCGCCGCGCGCCTTCAGGTTCAGATCCATCGCGCCGTGCCGCGCGATCTGTTCGAGCATGTGATCGAAAAAACGCACTCCAGTGGAAATTTCGGATTTGCCGCGGCCATCGAGGTTTAGACGCACGCGGATGGCGGTTTCTTTGGTGGCGCGGTGCAGGCTTGCGGTTCTCATAGGATTGCCTTCAGTTCACGGAGCAATCGGCGCGTTTGGGGCAAAGTTCCCAGAGTAATGCGGACGTATCCCTCGCCTGCAAAATCGCTCGACCGGTCGCGCACCAGAATGCCTTTGCGTTCGAGCGCGGCCACAACAGGTTTGGCGCGGTCGCCGAAATATGTCAGGACGAAATTCCCGGCGCTCGGAAAGCAGCGCACGCCCAGCTTCGCCAGCCCTTTTCGCAACTCTTCGCGCCCGCGGACCACCTCGCGCACCGTGCGCGCGATGAAGCCGCGGTCCCGCATGGCGGCTTCGGCGGCAGCCAATGCCGCCACGTTGACCGGATACGGCGACTGCGCCTTGCGCATCTGCGCGGCCAATTCGCGACGAACGAACAGACATCCAAGGCGCAACCCAGCGAGTCCGCAGGTTTTCGAGAAGGTGCGCGTTACGATCAGATTTTCGTATCGTCGAATCCACGGAATCACCGTCACGCCACAAAATTCGAAATACGCCTCGTCGATCACAACCATCGTCCGCGGCGCGGCTTTCAAAATACGGCGTAGTTCTGCGAGCGAAAGCAGCTGCCCCGTGGGACTATTCGGATTGGGCAAAAACAACACGCGCGGCCTGCGGCGCAATTCCTCCAGCACTTCATTCCACGGAAAACGCATTTCCGCGTCGTAATGCAGCGCAACGATCTGCGCGCCGGCAAGCTCCGAGTAAAATCGATACATCGCGTAGGTCGGCTCGACCAGCAGCACGCGGTCGCCCGCCTCGACGAACACATTCACTACCAGGCTCAGCGCTTCATCGGTGCCGTTTGTCAGCAACAGCTCGTCCGGGCGAACGCCGAAATGCCGCGCGGCCTGTTTGCGAACCGTTTCCTGTTCGGGGTACGCGGAAATCGAGGCGGCGGTCAATTTCGCCAGAGAGCGCCGCACCGCTGGCGAGCAGCCGATGGGATTCTCGTTGAAATCCAGGCGCAGCTTGTCTGTGCGGCCCTCGAGCGGCGGATGGTACGCACGCATGCGTTGCACCGAATCGCGCACCGCGATTGCCGGCTTCACTTCCGCACCTCGACGGACCGGGCGTGCGCATCGAGGCCCTCGGCGCGCGCAAATTCCTCCGCGACGGGCGCAAGCCTGCGCGCTCCGGCGCGGGAAACTTCCTGCACGCTGATGCACTTCACGAAATCGGCCGTCGAGAGGCCGCCGCGCGCGCGACCTACTCCGCCGGTCGGCAGCACGTGGTTCGTTCCGCTCGCGTAATCGCCAAACGTCTGCGCACTCCAGTCACCTAGAAATACGCTTCCCGCCGAGTCAAAATTCTTCCAAAAACCGAGATCGCCGTCTGGGAGGCTCAAATGCTCCGGCGCAAACCGGTTCACGAACGCGAGCGCTGACGCAGGCGTCTTTGCTACTAGCACCGCTCCGTTCGCTTCGAGCGAGCGCCGCGCCAGATTTCCCGGCGCCAACGCCGCAAGCTGCTGCTCGATTTCGTCGGCAACTTCGTGCGCCAGGCGCTGCGACGTAGTTACGAAAAGCGAAACCGCGTCGGGATCGTGCTCGGCCTGAGCGATCAGGTCCGCAGCTATGAATTGCGCGTTGCCGCGCGCGGCCAGCACCACCGCTTCGGTGGGACCGGCCAGCATGTCGATGGCGCAATCCGTGCTGACGATTTGCTTCGCAGCCGTCACATAACGATTGCCGGGGCCGCAAATTTTATCGACGCGCGGAATCGATTTTGTTCCGTAGGCTAGCGCCGCAATGGCTTGTGCTCCGCCAACCCGCGCCACATCCTCGACTTCAAGCATATCAGCCGCAGCCAGCAGCGCCGCGGCGGGCTGCGGACTTACCACCACGATTCGACGGACTCCCGCTTCCTGCGCCGGGATCACCGTCATCAACAGCGTTGAGACGAGCGAAAATCTTCCACCCGGCAAATAGCAACCGATCGATTCGATGGGACGCACGCGTTGCCCCGCGCGCACGCCCGGTTCGACCTCAATGGTCCATTCCTGCGGCAATTGCCGCTTCGCCACGGCGCGAATATTGCGCGCAGCGTGCTGAATGGCAGCCAGAAACTCGCGCGATACGCTTTTTCGCGCCTTGGCCAGCTCCGCGCGCGAAACCCACACGTTTCGCGGCGTCAGAGCCAGCTTGTCCAGCTTCTTGGTCCACGCAAAGAGCGCCGAATCGCCGCGCTTGTGCACGTCGTCCACAATATGCCGCGCCACGCGCTCCGCTTGGTGGCTGCTGGCGCGGCGCGAAGCCAGGAATTTCTTCTCGGTCGATTCCGTCAGCGGCAGAATGCGCATTAGTACACGACCTTGTTCAGCGGATATTCCACAATGCCTTCCGCGCCAGCCGCTTTCAGCCTGGGAATCAGCTGCCGGACGGTTTTCTCCTCGATGATCGTGTTGATCGCTACCCAGCCCGGATCGCTGAGGTGCGCCACGGTCGGGTTTCGCAGGGCCGGAAGCGCGGTCAGCGCCTTCTGCAAATCCGCCTCGCGGACGTTCATCATCAACCCTACGCGGTTGTACGCCTTGATAGCGCCTTCCAACAGCATGGCGATGTTGCCGATCTTTTCCCGTTTCCACGGATCTTTCCACGAGCCGCGATTGGCAATAAAGCGCGTGGATGATTCCAGCAGGGTATCCACCACCCGCAGGTGATTCGCGCGGAGCGACGATCCGGTTTCGGTCACCTCCACAATCGCATCCGCCAGCCGCGGGACTTTCACTTCGGTGGCGCCCCAGGAAAATTCCACCCGGGCGTTTACGCCATTGCGTTCCAAGTATCTTTCCGTCATGCGAACTGCTTCCGTGGCGATCACCTTGCCTTCCAGATCGCGGACGTTCTTCATCGGAGAATCTTCCGCCACGGCTAGCACCCAGCGTACTTTGCCGAGACCCGTCTTCGAATAAACCAGCTCGGCAACTTCCTCCACGTCCGCGCCGGTCTCCATGATCCAATCCTTGCCGGTCAGCCCCGCGTCGATCGCGCCGTTTTCCACGTAACGCGCCATTTCCTGTGCGCGCACCATCATGCACTCGATTTCCGGGTCGTCGATGCCCGGATAGTAGCTGCGCGAATTCACGGTAATGCGCCAGCCCGCTTTTCCGAAAAGCTCGACGGTCGAATCCTGCAAGCTTCCCTTGGGGATTCCAAGCTTCAGGCTGCTCATCAGCTCTTCCCTTTCCCGTAGAGTTCCTCAGGCGAGATAATTCGTTCCGCTACTGTGGTTGCCGATCCATCGCGCTCCAGGCGGCGAAAGAAACAGCTGCGGTAGCCTTCGTGACAGACCGCGCCACCTTCGAGTTCCGCGCGCACCAGCACCGCGTCTAGATCGCAGTCGACGCGCAGTTCGCGCAGCAGCAGCTTTTGGCCGCTCGTTTCGCCTTTGGTCCACAGCTTTTTGCGCGAGCGGCTGTAAAACGTGACGAACCCCGTCGCCTGGGTCTTGACGAGCGCTTCGCGATTCATGAATCCCAGCATCAGGATTTCGCCGTTGGCGTCGTCCTGCACGATGGCGGGGATCAATCCGCCTTCTTTCTCGAAATCGAGCTCCATTTCATCTCCCCATAAACAAAAAGCCCGCCAGCGCTTGCCGCGCCGGCGGGCTGATGAGTCCAGCTATGAGTTGCGAGCTAGCCACACCGCCGCAGGCACGGTTCCGTCTGATGATGGCGATGGCTATGGTGCGCCCGCAGCAGTTTCATAACGCTCTATAAATTAGGCAAACGCGCCGCCCGTGTCAAGTCACATCGTGAAGCTACGCCAAACCTGGTTTCACATCTCCGCTGGAAAGCGCAGATGGAAAAGCCCGGTAGACGCGGGCCGAAATGCGAAAAGCGCACTAGGAACGGGGAGCAAACCTGCTGTAGGATGCGTGGGCAAAATCTGCGCGTGGGCAAAGGCGAGGGGAATGAATATCCAGATCAGGACTCGGTTGGGCATAGCATGCATGGCGGCGATGGCGATGACAGGATTCGGGACTACGGCGGGCGGGGCGCGGGCACAGGATGTTCCAGCGCAAAACGCGCCATCTCAGAGCGCGCGGGCTCCGCAGCAGCGGCGACCGCGGCCTTTCGTCAGCGAAGGCCCGATGATCATTCCGAAAATTGCGCCGCCGGATGGAGTGGTCGAGAACTACAAGCCGGTTACCACCGAGGATCTGGTGCACCCCAGCGCGGATGATTGGCTGATGTATAGCCGCACATACGATGCGTGGCGGTATAGCCCGCTCAAGCAGGTAAACACGAAAACGGTGAAGAATTTGGCGCTGGCGTGGGCGCGCGGACTGCCAGATGGAGTGACGGAGACGATTCCGATCGAACATGACGGCGTGCTGTACGTGATCGTGCCGGGCGGTGACGTGGATGCTCTGAACGCGACCACCGGTGATTTGATTTGGGAGTACAAGCGCGACTATAAGAACCGCGGGCTGGCGGCAACGGAGCGCACGAAGGCTCTGGCGATCTATCAGGATATGGTTTATTTCACGGCGCCGGATGGATACGTGGTGGCGCTGGACGCGAAGACTGGAAAAGTGCGATGGGAGACGTACAAACCAGGCACAGCGAATACGTCCGGAGCGCTGGTGGTGGACGGCAAAGTGATTTCCGGCGGAACGTGCATGGGCGGCGCCGAAAACTGCTTCATCGAAGCGGACGACGCGATGACCGGCAAAGAGGTTTGGCGCTTCCACACGGTGGCGATGCCCGGCGATCCTGGGAATGCATCGTGGCATGGCGCGGATATGTCGCTGGTGACAGCCTCCACGTGGGGCTTGCCGGGCAGCTTTGATCCCGCGAGCAACGTGATCTATTGGGGCGTGGCCAATCCGATGCCGGACCAGCGCATGCTGCGGCACGGCGGAAAACCGGATGGAACTCCGCGCACCACGCCAGCCGATCTTTACAGCAATTGCACGCTGGCGATCGATCCAGCCACCGGAAAGCTGATCTGGTACTACCAGCATCTGCCCGCTGACGATTGGGATACCGATCACACGCACGAGCGGACGCTGGTGACCACCACGTACAATCCGGACCCTAGGCAGGTGAAGTGGTTCAACCCCGACGTGCCGCGCGGATCGAAGCACCAAATTGCGGCCATGGTTTCGGAGGGCGGCGCGATTTTCGTCCTCGATCGCACCAATGGGAAGTTTCTGTGGGCCACGCCGTTTCCCTACGATGATCCCGCTCATTTTTACCTTTCGAACATCGACGGGAAAACGGGGCAGGCGACGATCAACTGGAACCTGGTGTTCAAGCATCCCGGCGGACATCACGTGATTTGCTACTGGAACACGCGAAGCTATTGGCCGACGGCGTACGATCCGGACACCAATTCGCTTTACGTGCCGTACACGGATAATTGCCGCGATTTGACACTTTCAGGCCCGGGAACGCGCGGAGGTTGGCAAGTGATTCCGCAGCCCGGGTCGGACCCGAACAAGCTGACCGGAATGGAGAAGATCAATCTATCGACGGGCGATCAGGTAAAGTTCGATATTGGGCGCGCGCCGAGCAACGGAGCGGTGCTGGCAACCGCGGGCGGATTGATTTTCCATGGCGATATGAGCCGGCGGTTCAAAGCGTTTGATGCGAAAACCGGAAAGCAGCTTTGGCAGGCGATTCTGGGCGGCAACGTATCGGTAAGCACAATTACTTACGCGGTTAACGGAAAGCAGTACATTTGCGTGATGACCGGATACAACCTGAAGGTGCCGGAATTGAGCGCAGAGGCGCCCAAACTGTTCACGCCGGAGCATAGTAACGTGATCTATGTTTTTGCTTTGCCCCAGTGAAACCGGGGGGTAAAGTATGCGTCAAAGGATACGGCGGTACGCACGGGTGGCGGCCGATATCGTTGGCGGCCGAAGCTTCGGGGAATGCGAGGGGAAGTCATGAAAATTAATAGACGAAAGCTGCTGTCGTTGATAGGAATTTCGCCCGCGGTGCTGGCGGGAGTGCCGACGTTTGCTGAACCGGCCAAAAAGAATGGCGGGCGGGGAAGCGTGGACACCGGCAAAATCGAAGTGCTCAACCCGAAGGGATTGCCACCGGCGATTCAACTGGTGCCGATGGCGCCGCGCGTTGCCAGCCTGGACGGCAAGACCATTTACTTGGTGTCCGATGGTTTCGCGGGCGCGCATCGTTTTTTGAATCAAATGGCCATCTGGTTCCAGAAGAATATGCCCAGCGTGCATACGATTTATAAGCTAAAAGCGGGCGGACTGGCTGGAGATGACCCGAAGCTGTGGGCGGAGATTAAGGCCAACGGCGTAGCCATGATTATGGCCTATGGGCATTGAAGCACGTGCACCCCAGCGACCGTCGGTCACTGCATGGAAGTGGAAAAACTGGGAATCCCCACCGCTCCGATTGTCACCATCGCGTTTGAACAACTGGCGAAAACCAACGCCGCGCAGCGCGGGATGCCGGACGAGAGAATCTGCTTCACGCCACATCCGATGACCAACAAGACGGATGCGGAAATGTATCAGGTATTGATGGGCAAGGATCCGGTGACGGGCAAGCCCTTTATGGCGGAAGTCATCGATGCGATTACCAAACCACTATCGGCGGACGAAAAGCGTACCGGAGAAGTTCGACCGAGTACCGGGCCGTCGACGTACGTGGATACGCCTGAAAACCTGCAGCGGTTCTACGCCGACAACAACATGAGCGACTTCCAGCCGATTATCTTGCCCACGGAAGAAAAGGTGGAATGGATGCTGAAGGGCACGAGCCATCATCCGGACGAGATCGTCGGCAAGATGAGCGCGGCGCAGGGAGCGTTTCCAGAGTGGTCGTACACGGTTCGGCACGTGGCCATCAACGCGGTGATGGCAGGCGCACAGCCGGAGTTTTTCCCGGCGATTCTGGCGCTGGCGTCAACGGGGCAGACGGCGATTTTCAGTTCCACATCGTCGTTTGCGCGCATGGCGGTGGTGAACGGGCCGTATCGCGACAAGATCAAAATGAATTACGGCATCGGCGCGCTGGGTCCATTCAACGACGCCAACGCAACGATCGGTCGCGCGTGGACTATCCTCTCGAAGAACCTGGGAGGGGCGGGCCTGCCGGGCATGACGTACATGGGCACGACGGGAACGAACTTCAACTACAACAACATGTGCTGTGCGGAAACCGAAGACAAGCTACCGGATGGATGGAAACCGCTGCACGTCCGGCACGGATTCAAGCCGACAGACAGCACGGTGAGCATCTTCACCGGGTGGAGCTTGACCAATGTCTGCTACTTCGGTCTTCCCTATCACGAGATGATCACCCATTGGCTGACGCACTACTTCTCCACGAACAATGGGTCCGTCAATTTGGTTCTCGACCCCACGGTAGCTGCGGACGTAAAGGCGCACGGCTTCGATAGCCAGGACGCCTTCCGTGAATACCTGATCAAGAACTCGAAGACTCCGGCGTGGTTGTATTGGCAGCGTCGCGATAAGGAGATGGCGCAAGCGAAACAGGGGGTGGAACCGTTTGCGTCATATTTGAAGATGGGGCCGGACGCGGACATTCCGGTTTCGCGCTTCGTGCCGCGGCGGTGGCCCGGAGCTCCGCCGAATTCGCCTCTACCCGAAACGATTGAAATGATCGTGATGGGCGGCGAAACCAACACCTACTGGTTGGGTGGGGATTTCCGGTACACGGGGACCACATCAATCGACAAGTGGGTTTAGACAGAAGCAGGGTCTGAATCTGAGGGGGCGGCGGCTCGCAAGGGCCGCCGCTTTTGTTTCTGAACAGAAGGGCGGAAAACGCCGCAATCGCTAAAGCTTGACGACCATCTTTCCGGTGTTTTCTCCGCTCAAAACGCCGATCAAGGCACGCGGCGCGTTTTCGAGTCCCTCAACGATGGTTTCCCGGTACTTTATTTTCCCTTCCTTGATCCACTTCGCCATCTGCGCCATGCCGCCCGCGAAATGGTCCGCGAAGTTGTAGACGAGGAAACCTTCGGCTTTCGCCGACTTGGTGAGCAGATAGCTGAATACCGGCGCGCCAGACTGAGGCTTTGGTGAGTTGTACTGCGAGATTTGTCCGCAGATGGAGATACGAGCTTTGGTATTGAGCACTGGCAAAATCGCATCGGTGATCGGGCCGCCGACGTTGTCGAAGTAGCAGTCGACGCCGTTGGGGCAAAGCTCCTTAAGGCGCGTCACGTAATCATCGGTGGTCTTGTAATTAAATGCGGCGTCAAAACCGAGTTCGCGGGTGATCCAATCGACTTTCGAATCGCTACCGGTGATGCCGACCACGCTGCAGCCTTTGATTTTGGCGATTTGTCCGACGAGCGAACCGACTGCGCCGGCGGCGCTGGAGATAACAACCATCTCACCCTGTTTCGGCTGGCAGATTTCGAGGAAGCCGAAATAGGCGGTCATTCCCGGCATACCGAGGACGCCGAGTGCCGTGGAAGGCGAAGCGAGGCTCGGATCGATGATGCGCAGGCCCGTGCCGTCTGAAATGGCATACTCCTGCCACCCCCAATAGCCGGTGACGATGTCGCCTGGGCGAAAGTCATCATTGCGAGATTCGATCACGTCGCCAACCGCGGCGCCGACCATCATCTGGCCAATATTGACGGGATCGGCGTAAGTGCGCACGCCATTCATTCGGCCGCGCATGTACGGGTCGACGGAAAGATATTGGGTGCGGACAAGAAGCTGGCCATCGACAAGCGGCGGAAGGGGCTCGGATACGAGATGGAAATCCGATTCCTTGGGCATGCCCACAGGGCGAGCGGCCAAAGTGAATTTACGATTGGTGCCGGGATGGAGTCTTCCATTTGTGGCTGACATCACAGCGGCATTATGCCAGAGTCGCGGGGAGTGATATATGGCCGCGCGAGGAGTTCTGAGAAGAATCGTGCGCAGCAACAGCACGTTGGGTGTTGAGAAGCAAACAAAATTGATGCTACTGACATCTGAAATCAAGAACACGCGAAATGGGTAAGCGGATATTACTTCTTCTGGCGGGTTGGGCCGCTCTGGTTCTGTTGCTTTCTGCCGCATGCGGCGCAGCACAAAAACCCGCCACCAATCCGCCAGGGCAATCTGGATCGGGCGATATGGCCGCCGCGCCGCTAAAGTCCGGCCCCGTGACGCCGGCGGACGCGGTCGTCAGAGCGTACACGCTTCCGCCGAAGCTCTACAGACAAGCGAGAGACCTGGGAAGAATCTTCTTCGCTTTCGATCTGATTGCCGCGCTATACGGGCTGGCGATTCTCTGGCTGGTTTTGCACTGGCGGATCGGACCGACATACCGAGACTGGGCGGAGGCAATTTCGCGGCATTGGGCGCTGCAAGCAGTGGTGTTTGCGCCGCTGATCCTGCTGACGATCGACGTGTTCGAACTGCCCGTCGGCATTTTTGAGAATTGGGAGCTGCGCCGATACGGGCTTTCGCTGCAGGGATGGGCTTCTTGGGGCGGGGACTGGGCGAAAGAAGAACTTGTGGCGCTGATTGGCGGCACGATTGTAATGGCGATTCTCTACGCGATAATTCGCAAGAGCCCAAGACGATGGTGGCTTTATTTCTGGCTGGCGATGTTGCCGATTGCAACTTTTCAGATTTTTATTCAGCCGTACGTAGTCGATCCGCTATTCCACAAGTTCGAGCCGCTGCAGCAGAAAGATCCGGCGCTGACCGCGGCGCTGGAAAAGATGGTGCACCACGCCGGCCTGGACATTCCGCCGAGCCGGATGTACTGGATGGGCGCGTCCTCGAAATCGACGGAGCTGAACGCGTATGTGACCGGATTGGGAAGCTCGAAGCGGATCGTGATTTGGGACACGACCATCGCCAAGATGACCACGCCGCAAATCGTTTTCGTAGTGGGGCATGAAACGGGTCACTACGTGCTGCACCACATTCCGAAAGGGGCGGGAATACTTGCGGGGGCGCTCCTGGTGGTGTTCTATCTCGGATACTTGAGCATTGGATGGATGCTGCGCCGATGGGGCGAGGGCTGGCACATTCGAGGCGTTGACGATTGGGCGTCGTTGCCCGCGTTGCTGCTGATGATGGGACTTTTTTCGTTTATCGGCAATCCGATCGCGAATGCGGTGAGCCGCCATTTCGAGCACCAGGCGGATCAATTCGGGCTGGAAGTGACGCACGGCCTGACGCCGAATTCGGGAGAAGTGGCGGCGCAAGCGTTCGAAACTCTTGGTGAGGTAGACCTGTCCGATCCGAAGCCGAGCCGGCTGGATATCATTCTGACGTACGACCATCCGTCGATTCCCGAGCGGATTCGGTTTGCGCTGACATACGATCCGTGGGCAAACGGCGGGCACGGCCAATTCATTCACTGATGCCGGCGCAACGGGCGTCTCGGAAAAGCGCGCAGGGCGGCTGAGCGTGTCACACTTCAGCTAAGGCCCGGTGAACTAAGTGGACGGCGATCGATCCTTCTCCGACTGCGGACGCCACGCGCTTGACGTTACCCGAGCGCACATCGCCAACGGCGAACACGCCTGGCAGGCTCGTTTCGAGCATTTGCGGTGGGCGCGGAAGCGTCCAAGTTCGTTCACCGCTCACTGAGTCCAAATCTCTACCGGTCAAGATGAAACCTCGGCCATCGAGAGCGAGGCAGCCCTGAAGCCAGTCCGTCCTCGGGCAGGCGCCAGCCATAATAAATACATGACGAACCGGGACAGTGGAAGTTTCGCCGCTCGCGCGTTCGCGCCAAGTGACGCGTTCCAGGTGATCTTCACCGTCGAGACCGACGATTTCAGTTCCGAAGTGCAATTCGATGGCGGGATTTTCTTCGATGCGCCGGATCAGATAACGCGACATCGTGTCCGAGAGCTTTCCGGAACGCACTAGCATGTAGACTTTGCTCGCGGTCTGCGAGAGGAACACCGCCGCTTGTCCCGCAGAGTTTCCTCCACCGACCACGGCGATTGGTTCGTCGCCGCAGAGCTGCGATTCCATGTAGGTGGCGCTGTAATAGATTCCCTGGCCCTCGAATCGTTCTAGGTTTTGGATTCGCGGCTTGTTGTACTGCGCGCCGGTGGCGATCACCACGGCGCGCGTGTGTAGCGAGCGGCCATTATCGAGCAGCACCGTGTAAGGGCGGCTGGTGCAGTCGAGCTGCACGACGGTGTGCGCGACCATCATCCTGGCTCCGAATTTCTCAGCTTGCGTGATCGCTCGTTGAGCAAGTTCCTGTCCTGAAACGCCGGTGGGAAAACCGAGATAATTTTCGATCTTGGAGCTGGAGCCGGCTTGACCTCCGGGAGCGGCGGTTTCAATCATAAGGACGTCCAAGCCCTCCGAAGCGGCGTACACGGCAGCAGCGAGACCCGACGGACCAGCGCCAACGATGATCAGGTCGCGCACTTCTGTTTCATCGATGCTGCTATTTAGATCGAGGCAATCCGCCAATTCTTGAATGGTGGGATTGCGCAGCACGGAGCGGCCGTTGCAAATGACGACGGGGATCTGATCGGGCTGGATCTCGAAGCGGTCCAGAAGCTCCTGCGAAATTTCGTCGACGTCGAGATCCACGTAGCAGTAGGGATGCGCGTTGCGGGTGAGAAATTCGCGCAAACGAAGCGTACTCCCTGAATGACGCGAACCCATGATCACGACGTTGCCCCGCCCTCGGTTAATTAATTCCAAGCGGCGCAGGATAAAAGCGCGCATGAAAATTTCGCTAAGTTCGGCGTCGCGCGCCACAATGGAGCGCAGTCCGTCTCCGCTGAGTTCCAGTAAATCGCCGGGCTCGGTGATGCGTCCACGAACCAGACAGCTGCGGCCGGAAATCATGGTCATCTCTCCGGTGAATTCGCCGGCGCCGTGCGTAGCAACGGAAAGCTCGCCGATCAGCGCGGGCTGAACGACTTCCATACGGCCCGAGAGCAGGACAAAGAACGGGACATTCGTCTGACCGATGTCGAAGATAATTTCGCCGGCTTCCACGTGTCGAACATTGCTGAGCGGATGAATGCGAGCGATTTGAGTTGCGGTCAGAACGGGAAAGGCCTGGGTCCCAGCGTCTAGCGAACTGGGGATGAGAGGGCTAGACATTGCTCCTCCTGAATCAGAAAGGGTAACTGGATTGGACTACGGACGACGGCTGGGAGATTCAACCATGGCTCATTTACCGTAAATAGGAAAGCCAGCTAAAGCGGCCGCGCGAAAGGTTGAGGAAGCAGGAGTTATTCGCGAGCGTGAAGCCTCAAGTGGATGCCATTGCGTGAACGCAGTGTGACCAGCGGCTCGGGAACCACCGGAATCGCGGGATTCAGCGTAAATGAAAAGCGGCGCCCGATAGTCGCGATCACGGTGGCGGCTTCGAGCAGCGCGAAACCTTCGCCGATGCAGCGGCGTGGCCCAGCGCCGAACGGGAAATAGGCTCCCGGCGGCAGGCGATCGGCTAAGCCATCGAGCCAGCGCTCGGGACGGAATTCGTCGGGATCGTCGAAAAAGCGCGGATCACGATGCGTGACCCACTGCGAAAACAAAATTGTGGTCCCCGGAGCGAATTCGTAGCCGCCCAACTGGCAGGTCTCAACGACTTCGCGCGCCATGATGTAGGCAGGCGGATACATGCGAAGCACCTCGTTCATCACCGCCTGCAAATAGGGAAGACGCGCGAGGTCGGCGGGAGTTAACGCCTTGCCATCCAGGGTCCGCAGTTCTTCGTATAGCCGCGATTCCGCGGCGGGATTCTGACTTAGGGCGTACCAAGTCCAAGAAAGCATCTGCGAGGTGGTTTCATGGCCGGCGATAAAGAGAGTCATGGCTTCGTCATGAAGCTGCTGGCGCGTCATCTGCGAGCCATCGTCATCCATGGCGCCCATGAGTAGAGAGAGCAAGTCGTTGTGAACGCCGCTGCCGGAGGACTGGCGCTCGGAAATGATGCGATAGACAACCGAATCCATGTAAGCCAGCTCGCGATTAGCGCGACGATTTTTCGGCGTCGGCCAGTTTTCCGGGATGCGCAGCGGAGCGCGCTGGCGGCGCAGCGAATAGCGCATCAGGAATGTCATGGCGCGGCCGACGCCTGCTGCTTCGCCGGAGAGAGTGCCGCCGAAGAGCGTCCGAACGGCGATGCCGAGGGTGAGCGCCATCATTTCCTCAGCGATGTTGCGTTCGTCGCCGTCGCGCCAATCGCGGATATGCGCTTCGGCGAGTTCGAGCATCGAAGCGGCGTAATCGTTCACACGGCTGCGATGAAAGGCAGGCTGAACGAGGCGGCGCTGGCGGCGCCAGAAATCTCCTTCGCTGATCAGAAGACCTTGCCCCAACATGCGGACAGTGATGCGGCGGGTGAGTTCGCTTTTGTGGAATTTGGAATGCTGGATCACCAGCACCTGGTAGATCAGGTCCGGATGGTTGAGGAGAATGCGTTCGCGCGTCATCACGTGAAAGCGAACGATATCGCCATACTCGCGGGTCATCAGCCGCAGGCTCCTGAGCGGGTCTTCGCGTATATCCAGCGCGGCGCCGAGGATTGGCAATCCTTTCGGCCCCGGCGGAATCCGATTTCCAAGGATGGGCATAAGAGAAAGAGCGTTCCTCTCCATTTTACGGTGAAGTCCGCTATTTTAGTTCACCTGGTCGCGATCCACGCTGGCGGGCCGCAGGTAGGTAGTGTGTCGTTTGAGCGGGATTTCCTTCTTGATGCAATGCAGGCGTGGGAGGTACCTTTCCGATTTTAAGTCGGGAGGGGTAACCCAATGCGCCGGATCGATTTGGCATGGCATCCGCCGGTCGGAGTATTTATCGCGCTGCTCGCTCTCATAAGTGTGTTAGTGCCATTTTTTCGAGACTTGGAAGCAATGGGACAACGAGAAAAAGCGCTGTGGACTGTGATCTTTTTTGCGCTGGTTCTGCTTGAAATTAGGTCAATCTATTTGGATAGATCCGAACACGACAGAGAGGAGGCAAGCGCTAGGCTAACACAGCTTGAAGGGTTCAAATCCATCGCCGATGGAATCAATACTACGAGTATCCAAAATCAACAGCAGTTCGCCGCCACAATGAAACGCTCTGACGAAATAATGGAGGGGGTCCAAGACAGTATCAATTCGATCACAGGAGGCGATAGCTACGCATACGTAGTTTTCGGCGATTTAAAGCGGGCTGGCGCCTTTATCTCGGTCGTGCATGGTGGCAAATATCCACTCCATGGGGTGACCGCGAGAATGACTGATGTGAATAAATTCAAAGAAATGGTGGAAAACGAGGTTCCTTTGACTCTGAACAATCCGTCCGACATAAACTTAACGGTGGGAGATATTTCTGCTAATGCTGCACGTCCAATGCAAACGATTAAATTCAGTGGTACTGAACGGCAGGATTACAACATCTTTTTCAATGGGCGGAATGGTTTTTGGAGCGAGTTGGTGCGCATGCGATGGATAGATAATAAGTGGGTATCCGCCGTAAAGGTGTTAGGCGCTGACGGACGAAATGTTCTCTTTGAGAGGGTCGATCCTGCGTTTCCACGCACAAACGAAAAGGTAGACTGGGATTAAGGCACAAGGACTTCCATTCCCTAATGACGCCACTACCCGCAGATAGGGAAAAGATCGAAGCAGGGCGGCGCAGGGCTATAATAAGAAATTCGACAAGGAGGTTGACCGCTTGGCCGATACGCAAACGGTTCGTCTGACCGCTGCCGCCAAAGCCGCTGGTTGAGCGTCAAAGCTCAGCCCCAGCGTGCTGGAGCGCGTATTAAGGCGGTTGCCGAAAAGAGATGATCCCAATCTGCTAGTCGGATTCGACACAGCGGACGACGCGGCAGTGTATCGATTGAGCGACCAGATGGCGCTGGTGCAGACGGTGGATTTTTTCACGCCCATCGTCGACGATCCGGCGCTCTTCGGGCAAGTGGCTGCCGCGAATTCGCTGAGCGATGTGTACGCGATGGGCGGGCGGCCAATTACAGCGCTCTCGATTGTGGCGTTTCCTGCGTCGCAGCCTTCCGAGCTGTTGGAGCAGATTTTGCGCGGCGGGCTGGAGAAGATGACCGAAGCGAAATGCTCGGTGGTGGGCGGGCATTCCATTCGCGATGACGAATTGAAATTCGGTTACGCAGTGACCGGCCTGATCGATCCCGAAAAGATTTGGCGAAATGTGGGCGCGCGTCCTGGCGATAAGCTGGTGCTGACGAAGGCGGTCGGCACGGGAGTGATATCGACGGCTCTGAAACAGGGACGCGCCGACGCAGCGTGGGTCACGGCTGCCACTGAATCGATGGCGCGGCTGAATCGCGATGCCGCTGAGGCGCTGCACGAAGTGGACGACGCGGCCAAAGACGCAAAGCCCGTTCATGCGGTTACAGACGTAACAGGCTTCGGCCTGCTGGGGCATGCGCGAGAAATGGCCGTTGGCAGCGGAGTTTCGCTGCGAATCGACCACGCAAGTGTCGCGTACATTCCCGGTGCGGTCGAAGCATCGGAACGTAAATTTTTTTCCGGCGGAATGGCCAATAATCGCGAATTCCTGGAAGGCTGCGTGGGAATCGGCTCGTCCGTCCCCGCGGAATACGAAGCTCTCCTCTACGATCCGCAAACTTCGGGTGGGTTGCTCGCGGCGCTCGCTCCTGAATCCGTCGATAGCGCGATGGCTGCTTTCGAGCGGCATGGTGTGCCAGCGCGAATTATTGGCGAAGTGATGGCGAAACGTTCGCCGCTTATCGATGTCATTTAATCAGTTTTACTCGACAGGTTATCTAACGAGGTCGCCTGACAGATGCGGATTTTGTACACTCGTGGCCGCTTGAAATCTTCATGGACCCAATAACCCACGGAATCACCGGCGCACTCTTGGGCAAGGGACTCTTCTCCAAGCGCGAAGCCAAGGTAGCGATTTTCGCCGCCACGCTGGGGGCGATATTTCCGGACATCGACATGGTGGCCGAAGTGGTGTCGCACGACCCACTGGCGATCGTCAAATATCACCGCTCGATCACCCATTCGTTCGTGGCCATGCCGTTTTTCGCCATGCTACTGGCGGCGCTGACGCCACCCGTGCTGAAGTGGCTGAAGCGCAGGTACGCGTCACTGAAAGATTGGGAAGCGCCGTCGTTCTGGATGTTGACGCTGATATACGCGGTGGGCATTTCCAGCCACATCATTCTCGACGGCATGACGTCGTTCGGCACGCGGATGTGGTACCCAATCTCGAGCGTGCGAGTGGCGTGGGACATGCTGTTTATCGTCGATTTCGCGTTCATGGCCGTGATTTTGGCGCCGCAAGTGGCGGCGTGGATTTACAGAGATCCGGCGCGGAGCCGGCGGCGGGCGATTCGGAGCTGGATTCTGTTCGCGGTTGGCGCATTTTTGATTTGGGCTATCGCGCGGCCGGCGGGGTATGGATTTCACTTGTGGGTGGCAGCGCTGGCCAGCGCGATTTTCGCGCTTTTGTTTTTCGGGCCGTCGCTTGGCGGCATCGGTTTCCGGATTTCGCGCGCGGCGTGGTGCCAGGCCGGGCTGGTGGTCATGGTGGCGTACCTCTCGGGCGCAGGGTATCTTCATCACGCTGCCTACGCGAGAGCAGCGAAGTTTGCTTCGCAAACAGATGTGGCCGTGGACCGGATGGGAGCGCTGCCGATTCCTCCGTCGTTCCTGGATTGGGACGATGCGATTCGCGCGCATCACGGCGTCTACGAGTCGCAATTCGACCTGCGCAACACGCAACCGCTCGACTTCCGTTTCGTTCCCGATTCGCCGCCGGATCCATTCATTGCCAGCGCGTTCAAGCGTCCCGAAGTGCAGCTATTCTGGAATTTCGCTCGTTTCCCGTCCATCGTGAGTTTCGACGCGAAAGGCAAACATGTCGTTGAGATAGGAGAAAACCGCTACTCCGATGGGCGGCGCCGCGGAGCTCAACCGTTCACCTATGAATTGATTTACGATCCAAACGGAACTTTGTTGGCCGAGGGATGGCTCACGAACGGAGTGCTGCGACAGCATCTGCAGCGCGTGATTTCCCCGCGGCCGGCCAGCGCGGATTCGCAGAAAGCCGCCAAGTGAAACTCCTGATTTTCAGCGACATTCACGGCGACCTGCGCGCGCTCGAGCGTGTTATGGCGCAGCCCGCGGATTTGTACATCGCCGCAGGCGATCTGGCGGCGTTTGGAAAAGGGCTGGAGCGCTGCGGCGAAGTGCTAGCGCCTCTGCGCGAGCGGTTGTGGGTTTTGCCGGGCAATCATGAAACACATGATGCCACGCGCGCTTTTTGCGAACGGTACGGCTTCGTGGATTTTCACCGCCAGACACGCAGCCTGAACGGCACGAACTGGGCCGGGCTTGGATACAGCAACATCACGCCGTTCAAGACTCCCGGCGAATATTCCGAATGGCAAATCGGCGAAGCGCTGGCTGCATTCGACGGGATAGAGAAACTGTATTTAGTGGTTCACTTCCCGCCGTACAACACCGCGCTGGACGAGTTCGCACCGGGGAAGCACGCGGGAAGCCCTACGCTTCGCGAGTGGGTCGTGCGAGCGAAACCTGCGTTTCTGTTCTGCGGGCACATTCATGAAACCGCCGGGAAATCCGAGGTGCTCGGCTCCACGCGCTGCATCAATGTGGGCAAGCAGGGATACACGGTCGACATATAGATTGTGTTGCGGGAAGTACGCCCAGAATTTCCGACCTCTGCAATTTTTAGCCGCTCTGATCGCTTTCGCGGTGGCCTGCCTAGCAACTCAAAAACGGCGGCGGCAAGCCGCCGCACTCCACATGGCGTTCCATCCGCCATCCGCTGACTGCCGATATCGGAATTCGCTCAATGCGCACGACTGTGCGCAGGCTGCGAATTATTTTTTGGTGACAGGGTAGATTACGAGCTGGCGATGGTCGCCGGTGCCTTCGCTTACGGTGCGCACGCCGGGTGCCCCGGTTAACTCCAAGTGAATGAGGCGGCGTTCGCGTGCGGACATGGGATTGAAGCGAAACGACTGGCCGGTTTCGCGGACGCGCTGCGCGGCCACGCGAGCGGAAAGCTTCAGCTCGTCGAGGCGCGTGGCGCGGTAATCGCCACAATCAAAGCGTACCTGATCGTGGAGACGCGGGTCGAGGTGCAGCCAGCGGTGCGCCACATGTTCCAGAGCGAGGAGCAATTCTGCCTGCTGCGCGAGCAGCAATTCTTCGTCTGGCCCGCGGAACGAGACAGTGAGAGAGGGCTCCTCGGAATCTCCTCCAGATTGAGGTGACGCAGAGAGCTCGTATTCGATTTCGAGGCCGATTTCGCGAATGGCCAGATCCACGAAGCGGCGCACTTCTTCGCTGGCACGCTCGCGGTCGAGTGGAGGCACATCAGAGGAATTCATCTTCTTAAACGGTCTTTTTCCAGGCGGCCCTGGTGGCGTGTGCGGTTCGCTCATGTGGCCTGCTTCTTCTTAAAGCGCCCTTTCGGCGAGGGCATCGGCTGCGTGCGGTTCAAATACACCTGCTGCCCCGCGCCTACGAGGCTGCTTGTAAGAATGTAAAGGTTCAAGCCCGCTGACAAGTTGAAAAAGAACGCGGCCATGAAGATCGGCATCCACTTCATCATCTTCTGCTGCGACGGATCGACCCCGGCGGGCTGCGGCATCATCGCCGTCGACAGGTACATCGCGATTCCCATGGCAACGGGCAGAATATAGTACGGGTCTTTCGCCGACAGGTCGTGGATCCAAAGCACCCACGGCGCATGGCGCAACTCGATGGAAGAGATCAGCACGCGGTCGAGCGCCCACCAGATCGGCAACTGAATCAGCATCGGCAGACAAGCGCCTACCGGCAAGGGATTCACTCCGTGTTTCTGGTACATCTCCATGATCTCTTCATTCATCTTGCGGCGGCGTGGATCGCGCATCGGATACTTCTTATAGCGATCCTGAATGGCACGCATTTCCGGCGCGACCTTTTGCATTTTGCGCATCGATTTTTGGCTCATCAAGCGCAAGGGAAAGAGCGGCAGGTTGATGGCCAGCGTGAGCAGCACGATCGCCCAGCCGTAATTGGAGATGTATTTGTGCGTCCATTGCAGGGCGTACAGCAGCGGCTTGGCGACGATGCTGGTCCAGCCGAAATTGATTAGCCCGCTGAGAGACGGATGTACGTGGCTGAGGACGGTAATGTCCTTGGGCCCGACGAACAGCCGCATTTGCAGCGCCTCGGCGGCGGTGCTTCCGGCGGCCACGGACGCAATCGGGGTCGACACGGGCTTGCTGCCGCTGGTAACCGTGTAATACTGCGTCCAATCCCAACGCGAGAGGTTTGGCTTACCGGGCAGGAAAGCGGCGGCAAAAAACTGGTCTTCGATACCCAGGAAATCCATTGGGCCGGCAGATTCCTGGGGCTGGCTCTGATTTCCGGACACGCCGAGCTTCTTGTAACCTAATAGCTCAAGATTGCCGTTCTGCTGGTAAAAGACGTTGACCCGCGGCGCCCAGTCCTCAACCGATTGATCTCCGAAGCCACCGCGCCAGGCCACCGCAACGGGAACCGGCCTGCCATCCTCGGTAACAGAGACGTCCATGGTTACCTGATAGTTTTCGGCGAACTTCAGAGTTTTCGATACTGCCAGATGACCATCGCTCCAGCGGAATGTCACATCGGCGGGAGCTTTCAGATCGCCCGAAGCGGGCTCGATCTGGTATAGCGCCGTGTTTGCTTTTTGCTCGTCTTGAGAATTTTGGAGTACCAACGACAACGGCCAGCCGAGTTCCGAGGCGGCAGCGGGATGGACCAGGTCGAGTGGCTGCGGAGGCTTATCGTTGTTGAGGTACTTGTCAAGTTTCCAGCTCTTGGCCACCGCGCCGCGATTGGAGAGCTCGACGCGATAATCGCCGCTGGTGACGACGACGGTCTTCTCGGCGGAAGCTTCGATCGCCGGAATCTGCGTGGGCTTCGTGGGCGGCGCCGTCAGCTGCTCGGGAGCTGTGCCGGATGCTGGTGCGGTTTGCGCTGTCTGAGGCTGCTGCTTTTTCGGGGGAGGCACGGGCGGCGCGAAGAACTTCGAATAAACGAAGAATACCGCGAGCGCCAGCAGGATGAATATTACGACGCGGGTCTGCTCCGACAGCTCGTTCACCGAGGCTTACCTTGGCCGATGGGACCGTGGCCGTTGGGCGTGAGGCGCGCATGGCCCGAGCGAGCAACATGGCTTGGGTTCGGCAGCTCGTCGGGCACCAGATCAACGCCCCCGGGCGTGAATGGATGGCAGCGAAGCAATCTCTTTAGCGCCAGCACCGTGCCGCGCCGCGCCCCATGGCGTTCGATCGCTTCGCGCGCGTAATTCGAACATGAGGGATAGAACTTGCAGGCGCCTCCTAAGAATGGCGACAAGAAAATCACATACGTGCGGATGAGCAGAAGCAAAGTCCACGAACCGGCCGACCGGTCGGGCTGACCGGACGCACGCGATGCGCTGGAAGAGATCGGCAGGTTTTCGTCGCGCACGACTGCGGCCTCCGAAACCGGCTTTGCGCTCGCCGACGATTGCAATGCAGTCTCTCGGTACAACTTTACTCCTTAAATGTTTCGGCCGCTTTGTCGCGGGGAAGTAACCTCAACAATTCGTTTGCCAGAGCCGCGAAATCCGCCGCAGCTACCGAGCCGCGCGGGTGAATCACCACATCCCATCCCGGCGCAATTTCGGCGCGGTACAGCCTGACGATCTCGCGCAGCCGGCGCCGAATGCGATTGCGCCGAACCGCAGTGCCCACTGCTTTCTTAATGCTCCACCCGAAGCGGCTATGCGGCAACCCGTTCGCGCGCAGGAACACGGCAAGCTCGCGACTTGTCCGCTTGCGGCCCTCGCGATACACGGCGTCGAAATCGGCGCGGTGCAGTAAGCGGTAAGCACGCGGAAATTCAAGTCCCGGAGCGCACTCGCGCGATTCAGACGCGCGTGAGGCTGTGACGTCCCTTTTTGCGGCGTTGGGCAAGGACTTTGCGGCCACCTTGGCTCTTCATGCGTGAGCGGAAGCCATGCTTTTTATGTCGGGCGCGCACATGCGGCTGAAACGTGCGTTTCGGCAACGGATCATCTCCTGTGTAATGTCCTCGGGGTTATGCCAGGGCTACTTTGTTGCGGCCCTTCGCGCCTACCGGCTGACTCCAAACTCCAGAAAGGCCGACGCTCTTGCGGCTTCTCCGCGCACACCATACGTGCCACGGCCCTGAGTGAAACCACTAGTGTAAGCGACGAGCGCGCCGGAATCAAGAAAGGCGCGCTGATAGATTTAGGTGGCCGTCGGCGCCGTTGAGCCGAAGGCACGCTTCACGCGGGGGCTGATCAGATAAACGATGATCCAGATACCGATTACGAGCATCACGATGTGGCGAAACATCATTCCCACAAAGAATGGCATGTGAATGTTGCGCAATGCGTCGAACAGCCCAAGCGCGGCGATTACCAGATGCACCGCGTTCAGCACAATCGCCAGTATCCGCGCCCACTCCTCAAGCAACAGCAAGCCGATGGACGTACCGATCAGGAGCGCGGCGATGACGGCCAAAACCGCACCGCCGAGCGCGTGACCAAACGAAAACTCGGAAATAACAAGCCAACGTCCGCGAAAAACGATCAGCAGCTCGGCCAGTGCCAACAGTGCTCCCAGCAACAAACCAACGATCGCGATGATCGTGATGCCCGCCGGACGTCTCATGGCGTCTCTCCTGGCAGCGGCTGTCGCAACAGCAGTGGCACGCGACCCGCCCGTAACCCGAATGATGAAAACCTACGCCGGGGCGGCGACGGAGTCAAACTTCAGCGCGCGGACGGCGCGCGCTCCTTCTGTAACAGTGGCGATTTCCGGGCCTGCCATTCGCTTGTGCCCTCTGATACGATAGAAGCTCGCTTTTTGCTTCTCCACGAAGCTAGCGGCCACTTTGGCCGCGGCGATTTCGATAAAATTCATTGCGAGGTGATCGATCGGTGGCGAAATCGCGCCCTTCCAAAACAAGCCGCGCCAAGGCAGAGAATAAGGCGCGCTTATCCGAATCGCGCGCGAACAAAGCGCCGGCTAGTGTCACATCATTGACTGGGCGCGCTGCGCTGAAGATCGCGCTTCTCGGTTTCGGGACGGTTGGCCGTTCCGTGGGCAAAATCCTGTGCCAGGATTCCGAAAGCCCGCTGCAGCTCACGCATATTTACAATCGCAATATCGCGCGAAAGAAAACCGATTCGCTGCCGAAGAGCGTTCTCTGGACTGAGCGCATCGAGGATGTGCTGGAATCCGGCGCTGACGTTGTGGTGGAGCTAATTGGCGGGCTCGATCCCGCTGGCGACTGGGTCCGTCGCGCGCTGCGTGCAGGCAAGTCCGTGGTCACCGCAAACAAGCTGCTCATTTCGGAGTGCGGCCCGGAGCTGTCTGATCTGGCGCGGTCGATGGGCCGCCGCATCGAATTTGGGGCCTCGGTTGCGGGCGGTATCCCAGCCATCATCGGCATTCAAGAAGGGTTGGCGGGCGACCGGCTCTACCGCGTCGCCGGAATCTTGAATGGCACTTGCAATTACATTTTGACCAAGATGGAAGCGATCGGCGCGAGCTTCCAATCGGCGCTGAAAGAGGCGCAGGAGCTCGGATTTGCGGAAGCCGATCCCAGCTCGGACGTGAACGGAATCGACGCGCGTGCCAAGCTGGTGATCCTGACGCAAGCCGCATTGGGACTGCGTGTGCGCGCCGAGCAAATCCTGGCCCGGCCGATCACCACCATCGAGTCCGTTGATTTTATGTACGCGCGGGACCTTGATTGCACCATTCGGCAGATTTCGTTGGCCGAGAAAATAGTGTCGGAGGGCGCGCCGCATCGCGTGCGACTGGCGGGAGCGGTGCAGCCGGCACTGATTCCCGCGGACTCGCTGATGGCGCATGCGCAGGGAAGCCAGAATATCGTCACTTCATTCGGCGAATACTCGGGGCGCACGGTTTTTTCTGGTTACGGGGCGGGAGGCGATCCCACAGCGGTCGCGGTGGTGTCCGATCTCTACGCCATTGCGCGGAGCGCTGGAGCGCCTCCGGGCGCGCTGCCGAAGCCCCCGCGAGTTCCGGACGAAATTAGCGGCGACTTCACGGTACCGCACTATCTGCGATTTGTGGTGAAGGACCGGCCGGGCATCGTCGCGGCGCTAGCTACGATTCTGGCGAAGTACGGCATCAGCATCGACGCACTGCTGCAAAAGCCGGGATTTCCGCACTCGGCGCTTTCGTTTGTGATGACGCTGGAATCGTGCGATAGCGCCGAACTGAATCGGGCGCTGGGAGAAATCGCGCGGCTGGATTTTCACGTCGAGCCGCCGCTCTGCTTGCCGATATTTTCGGAGTGATTGTTCCCATGCCCGCGCCCGAAATTGAGCCCAAAGCTTTCCACGATTTCGAGCACGCCGGCTGGCAGCGCGCGTCGAGCGATTACCATCGATATTTTGGGAGCCTTACGTCACAAGCGATCGGGCCGCTGCTGGATGCAGTAGGCTCGACGCAGGGCCCGGCGAATTCGAAGCTGCTCGATATCGCCGCAGGACCCGGCTACGTGTCGGCCGAAGCTGTGCGGCGGGGATGGTCGGTAGTCGGCGTCGATTTTTCGGCGGCGATGCTCGCGCTCGCGCGCAATGTTCATCCGGCGATTGATTTCCAGCAAGACGACGCCGAAGCGCTTTCATTTGCCGGCGGCTCGTTTGACGCCGTGGCAATGAACTTTGGGATATTACATCTCGCGAGGCCTGAAGCGGCGCTGAGCGAAGCGTGCCGCGTGTTGCGCTCAGGCGGACGGTTCGCATTCACCGCGTGGGCCACGCCTGACAAAACTCTCGGATTTCGCGTGGTGCTTGATGCAGTGGCGGAATTTGGGGATCCGAATGTGCAGTTGCCATCAGGTCCCCCGTTTTTCCGCTTCAGCGATCCGGACGAGTGCCGTCGCGCACTGCAGGCAGCAGGTTTTGCGAACGCTGACGTAAAAGCGATTCCGCTGGTATGGAGGCTCGAATCCGCGGCCGATTTCTTTGAGGCGTTTATGAAAGGCTCGGCGCGCACAGGCGGACTGCTGAATGCGCAGCAGCCTGCCGCTCTGAAGCGGATCCGCGCTGCTGTTGAAACGCGGATCGCCGCGTTCGAATGCGGCGGCAAACTCGAAATTCCTATGCCGGCGCTTGTGGC
>DATLSB010000171.1:0-16062 GCA_035534415.1 Candidatus Dormiibacterota bacterium
CCGTAGAGAATCATGCTGTGGCTGCAATCGAGCAACAGTACCGTGGCGCAGGAGCTTTGATACTCGCACTGGTGCACCATCAAGTCGGGATAATCGATCTCGATGGGAGTGCTCGCGCCGTTGCGCTGCACGGCGTTGAAAAGCGTGCCGCTGATGTCCATGTTCAGCGTGTCGCCGAATTCGTACGCCTTCGACGCGCCGCCCGATTCCACTCCGGTGGCCAGGTCGCGCGTGTCGTGCCGTCCGAAACTGCTCTTGCCCAGCGACGCCAGCAAATCCTTCAAGGCCTTGAATCCCAGAAAATCGAGCGCCTTATCGGTGACTTCGAAACGCGCTTCCATAGGCGGCTGTTCGCGTCCAATCTGCCCGCCAGGAGTTTCGCTGGGAGGCTGCGTGACGCGCGCGTTCTGCTGCTGCGTGATCAACCCTTCTTCTTGCATGCGCTCGAGGATCTGGTCGATCAGATCGCGGAGTTCCTGGTTCTGGCTCAGGTCCGGGTTCTCCAGCATCTTGTCCATCAATTCCTGCGGGATCAGGTCGCCTTCCTGCAAGGCGCGCAGGATCGCTTCGCGCAGCTCGTCGAGATACTGCTGCTCCGAGCGGTGCGTATCCATTTCGTAGACGCCATACGGGGAATCGTAGCCGCTCTGCAGGAAAAAATCGGAGAGGCGGTTCATGAGGTCCTGCATGTCAACGTCGTCCGCGGCGTTGGGAGCGTAGCGCGAATACTTGGTGTATTTCATCGGCCCTCCCGCGCAATCGCCTGCGTTTGCCAGCGACTGCCACTGCCTAACCAATTTCAAAAACCTAACTCATCGCCACAACCTGACCAATTGTCGTTCCGACGAGCGCAGCGACGAGGAATCTGCTTTTCGTCCCCGGCCTGCGAGCAACAGCTTTTTCGCGCGACAATGCGATGCGCGGCTGCGCAATCAGTTGAACTGGCGCCGCGGCATGCGTCCGCCGGTGGGCTCGCGCGGATCGCGCGGCTCCGGAGCCTTGCGCGCTTCGGCGAAAAATCCGCGCTCCTCGCTGCGGCTGATGCGCTTGTGGGCCCACAAACCTTCCAGGATAAATTCCGCGGCAGCAGCTTGCACGGCGGCATCGTCCTTCGATTTCACGCCGAGCGTTTCAAGATGCTCGAAGAGGCCCTGGATCTTTTTCAGCTGCGCCAGCAGTTCGGAACTGGACGCATTCGCCGGAACTTTCAGTTCGCCGCCCATTTCGAACCATTGCACCACCGGCTGGAAATTCGCATTGGCGAAATACTTGTTGAACGTTTTCCCGACAGCGGCGCGAATCAGTTCGCGGGCGATATTGTCCGCACCCTTCATTTCGCCTTCGTATTCCAGTTCGAATTTGCCGGTCATCGAAGGAATCGCCGCGTATACGTCTCCAACGCGCGCCACGATGGTCGATTCGCGGCTGCGCACGCTGCGCTGCTCCGCGCTGCTGAGCACATTCTCAATCGTGCTGATCGGCAGGCGTTGGCTGACGCCCGACCGGCGATCGACGCGCTTATCGTCGCGCGCGTGAAACGCCACTTCCTCCACAATCTCGTGCACGTACTCGGGAATCTCCACGCGGCGCTTGCCGTCGCGCTTGGTCCAGGCCTCCTGAGCAGTGATCGACATGCCTTCGCTGACCGTCGCCGGATAGTGCGTGCGGATTTCGGAGCCGATGCGATCCTTTAGCGGCGTGATGATCTTGCCGCGGGCCGTGTAATCTTCCGGATTGGCGGTGAACACCATCAGCACGTCCAGCGCCAGCCGCACCGGATAGCCCTTAATCTGCACGTCGCCTTCCTGCATGATGTTGAAGAGCCCCACCTGAATTTTTCCGGCGAGATCGGGCAGCTCGTTAATTCCGAAAATGCCGCGATTGGCGCGCGGCAGCAGGCCGTAGTGAATGTTCAACTCGTCGGAAAGATTGCGGCCCCCGCGCGCGGCTTTGATTGGGTCCACGTCACCAATCATGTCCGCGATGGTCACGTCCGGAGTAGCCAGCTTTTCTACGTAACGCTGCTCGCGCGGCATCCACGCAATGGCCGTGGCGTCGCCTTCGGAAGCGATGCGGTCGCGGCAGGCGCGGCACAGCGGGCGGTACGGGTTGTCATTGATTTCGCAGCCCGCCACGTACGGAATTTGCGGATCGAGGAAGTCCACCAATCCGCGCAAAATGCGCGATTTAGCCTGCCCGCGCAGCCCCAGCAGGATGAAGTGGTGTCGAGAGAGCAGGGCATTTACGATCTGCGGGATGACCGTGTCGTCGTAGCCATGGACGCCGGGAAAAAGCTCGTCGCCCTTTTCCATCTTCTGCAGCAAATTGTCGCGAATCTCTTGCCGTACGGAGCGGTCGGCGGTGCACTCTTCCGACCACCGGCTCCGGCGAAGTTCCCCCAGCGTCCTTGGATAGCTACTCATTCGGTCACCACTCCCCCGGAAAGCGGTGGCGCTTTCCGCCAAACGGTTCGATTCCATTATAGAGGAACGTCATCCGCCTGCCTAATTTCGATTGAGAATGCGCGGAAAAAGTTGCCGCGCTATCGAATTACTGGACCAAAAAAGAGCGACACTCGGGACTTACCGCTTGCAATTCTAGCGGCGATTACGAGATACCACCTGCCGCAGCAGACAGGGCAGCCAAGTTTTCAGTTGACGTAGCCATGCCCATTGCCGGAAGCAAGCTGCTGCACGCGCTGGCTTTCCTTCAGCTTCGGCAAAAATTCACTAATCCAGCTCAGCAGCCGCGATCGGCGCTCGCTTTCGGACCGCATCTCAAGCAACATCTGGCGCGTTTCGAGCTCGACTGGCAGCTGCGCGGCCAATCGATAGGTGAGTATCGAATTTTCCTCAGGAAGAACACCTGGCCAAGCCTGTCCCACCAGCAGCGCGTGGCATTCCGAATAGGCCTCCAGCAATTTCGCTTCCTTTTCCAGATCGCGCAGAAATGGATTATCGGCGAGATATTCGACGCGCCCCTCGTAGTATTCCTTCTCGTCGATCAGATCGTCCAGACGAAAGACGGCGCGGCCTTCGGTGAGAATATCCATGCGGCCGTCGGGATACTCGCGGACCGTGCGCATGATTTCCGCAGTACATCCGACCGTCGCGGCGCCTTGGCTCGCCGCCAGGACCAAGCCGAATTCGAGTTTTTCTTTCAGGCATCGGCGAATCATCACCTTGTAGCGCGGCTCGAAAATGTGCAGAGGCAGGGGCATTTTCGGAAACAGCACCACGTCGAGAGGGAAGAGCGGAATTCGGGTGGGCCGGTCCATTCTGCGGGGCTCGGACGCTCGGCTCGGTCAGCGGAGCATGCTCAGAGCCGCCTCCATTTCGTCGCGCGCGTGCGCGTCGCCGGTTTTTTGCGCCATCACGATGCCGTCGGAAAGCACTTTGCGCGCCTCGTCAGTGCGTCCCATGCGACTTAAGAGCTGGCCGAACTGAAAGTAGCCGGCCACATACTGAGGACTATCTTCGAGCAGCTTCTGGAAATGGCTGGTGGCCGCTTGATCGTCACCCAGCTTGGCGCATTCGAGCGCCAATCCGTAACGCGCGAAGGCGTCGCCGGGCTTCTGCGCTACAAATTGTTCGAGCACTTCGCGTCGTGATTTCTGAGGCTGACTTGTCATGTTCATATCGCCGCAATTATAACGGCGCGGAACAACGCGGGCTAAGCGCATAGCAAATATTTTTAGCTGCAAATCCTGTGCCGCGCGAGCAAGCTTTTGACGCGCTATGCGCGACCGGGAACTCCGCTTTCGAGATACGCGAGTGTGGCGGCGGCAGTTGCAAAACCTTCTTCCACGCATTTGCCTATGGAAGGGCCGCCAAGATAATTGCCAGTGAAAAACAGGCCGGGCGTGGCGCGTTCGCCTTCACGGATGGACTTCACCACGTGGCCGTGGCCGAGATTGTATTGGGGCAGCGCTTTGGGATGTTTCCATACGCAGGAAGTGATTGGCGCGCCGGCAATATCGAGAACGCCCTCACTATCGAGCTGAACGATCGAGGCGATTGTGTCTTCGGTTTCTTCGACGACGCCCGGATCAGTCGCACCGCCGATAATTCCGGTAAGCGCCACGCGGCCTTCTCCGGCGCGGCCTGGGAACAGCGAAGAATTCCAAATGATTCCCAGCGTGCGAATTTTCTCCGCGCGCGGAATCAGGACGCCGAAGCCGTCAAGAGGTTGACCAATCTGCTTCGAGTAATACCCCAAACCAACCACAGCTACTGGTGCGTAGGCGATGCCGGAAAGCGTGGCGACGAGCGAGGGAGCAATTTGCGCCACCAGATGAGACGCAGCCAGAGCGGGCGTGGCCATCACCACGGCGCGAGCCAACAACGTTTGCTGCTGGCCATTGCGCGAGAATTGAATATGCGATGCGCCGGCGCCCGTATTGCACGGAAGAATCGCGTCGGCGCGCGCGCCAGCAAGTAGCCGATCTGCAAGTTTGGCGCCAAGCGCGGTCGCTAGAGTGGAGACGCCACGCTTGAAGGAACAAAGCGGAGGCGCGCCTCCCGCTTGCTTCGGCTTTCCGGAGCGGGATTTCATCGCGCCGCGCAGGATGCTTCCGTAGTCGCGCTCCCATTCTTCCAGCGATGGGAATGCAGCGCGCAGGCTGAGTTTTTCCGGATCGCCGGCGTACACACCAGAGACGAATGGCGATACCAAGTATTCGAGAATTTCGTGTCCGAATTTTCGGCGCACGAATTTCGCCACGGATTCTTCGTCGCTCGGCGGTTGAGTTTTGCGGAACGGCTCCGACACTACTTTCCAGCGCGAACCCAACCCCAGAAGGGAAGTGCTCAAAATCGCCTGCGGCGACATGGGAATTTTCATCAACTCGCCGTTTCGCAGGACGTAACGCGGCGCTTTGGAATCGGCCGTGCACAATTCATTCTCGATTCCCAATTCGCGGATGAGCTGTAGAAGAGTTTCGGTGCCTTGAAAACTTTGCGGACCGGTTTCGAAGAGGAAACCGTCTTTTTCAACGTTGCCCATCAGGCCGCCAACGCGATCGGTCGATTCAAGCAGCGTTACGGCCACGCCGCTTTGTTGCAGCTTGTAGGCGCACGCCAGCCCGGAGATTCCGCCGCCGATCACCACGACTTGTTTGGAATCGGGCATGCGCCCTCGCTAAAGCGTTTTTGAAAACAGCGGCTTCTGGTCCATTTGCTGCTCGCGCAAATAGCGGTCGAAAATCATGGCGACGTTGCGGATGAAAATTCGCCCGAGCGGCGTGGCCCGAATTTCCCCCGGATCCAGCGCGACGAGCCCAGCCGCGTGCGATTCTTCGAGTCGTTCCATTTCGTCGCTAAAGTATTCGTCGAACGAAATGCCGAAATCGCGCTCTATTTCGCTTTTAGGAATCACGGTGTGGCAAAGCAGACGTCCGATCACTTCGCGGCGAATCCGATCGTCGGTAGAAAGGCGATAGCCGCGCATGGTGGCGATGCCGCGTTCGGCGATCATGGTTTGATAGGCCGGCACTTCGCGGCGGTTTTGGGCGTAGGCTTCGCCAATCGAACTGATCGCGCTCACGCCCATGCCGTAAAGATCGGCTCCGGCTTTTGTGGTGTAGCCCTGAAAATTGCGGTGCAGCGTACGATTTTGCTGCGCGATGGCGAGTTCGTCGCCGGGCAGCGCGAAATGGTCCATGCCGATGTAGATGTAACCAGCGCCGAGAAAACCTTCCAGGCCGGAGCGAAGAATGCGGAATTTCTCGCGGCCCTCGGGCAAATGACCTTCAAACGAGCCTTGCTGTTTCTTCAGCCAGGGCACGTGCGCGTAGCTGAACATGGCCACGCGGTCCGGAGCGAGCGTCAGCACCTGCTGAACCGTGTCGCGAAAGCTGTCGGCGGTCTGATACGGCAGGCCGTAGATCAGATCCACGTTGAGGCTTTGAAAACCGAGCTTGCGGGCGGCCAGAATTAAATCGCGCGTCATTTCATATGGCTGCACGCGATGAATCGTTTGCTGTACTTTAGGCTGAAAATCCTGAATGCCCATGCTCAGGCGATTGAAGCCGAGCCTCCGCAGCGCTTCGAGATGCGCTACGGTGGTAACACGAGGATCGACTTCAATGCCGATTTCGGCATCGTCGGCGAACGTAAAGCGCTCGCGAGTGTGGCCGAAAAGATCTTCCATTTGCGCGGGCGAAAGATACGTGGGAGTGCCGCCGCCCCAGTGGAACTGGATGACCGGCCGCTCGCGCGACACCGTGCGCGAGACGTGCTCGATTTCTTGCTTCAACGCATCGAGATAGGGAATGGTGACACGCTTGTCTTTTTGAATCGACACGTTGCAGGCGCAGAAAAGGCACAGGCTTTCGCAGAAGGGAAGATGCATGTAGAGCGAAATCGGCGTGCCGCGCTGATCGGCTTTCGCGCTGGCGGTTTCGAAATCCGCAGGACCGAAGTCATCCTTCCAGACCGGCGCAGTCGGGTAGCTGGTGTATCGCGGGCCGGGACGATTATATTTCTCGAGAATCTCGTCCGAGATCTGCGCGATTTCGATTTTGCCGTCTGATTCTGTTCGCGTTTCCGTCATAACATCACATCCACTCTCTCAAATCGCGAAAACCGCTTGCAGTGCTAATCGGCGCGTCCGGTCTGAGCGCGGGCCGCAGCGAGCGCCGCCTGTCCGGCTTCTACGAACGCCTTCGCATTGGCCACCGGTGTAGTCGGCAAAATTCCATGCCCGAGATTCAGAATGTGGCCAAAGCCGCTGGTTTTCTCAACGGCCGCTCGCGCCGCGCTTCGCACTTCGTTTTCGTCGCCCAGCAGAATCGACGGGTTAACATTTCCTTGCAGCGCCACGCCGTTTCCGAGCCTTTTCCGCGCATCCGCCAAATCGGTGTTCCAATCGACGCTCAGCACATCCGCGCCGGTGTTCGCCAAGCTAGCCAGATGCTGCGCTGAACCCTTGGCAAACAAAATCCGCGGCACGCCAGAGCTCGCGAGCGCCTGAATCACGGCGCGGGTGGCCGGCAGCTCAAACTCGTCGTACTCGCGCGGCGTCAGCTCGCTCGCCCAGGTGTCAAAAAGCTGTACTACATCCGCGCCCGCGGCAATTTGCGACTGCAGATAGCGCGCTGTGGCTGCAGCGATCCGCGCAAGCAGTTCGCGTACAGTTTGTGGCTCCTCGCGCAGCATTTGCTTGGCGAGCGAAACGTCTCCGCGGGTGCGACCCTCGATCATATAGCAGGCCAGCGTCCAAGGCGCCGCGGCAAAACCAATGATTGGGACGTCCGCGCCAATCTCCGCGCGAATCGCTCGGATCGCATCGCCCACAAAGCGCGTCTCGCGCTCGGGATCGAAATCGCGCAACTGGCGCACGCTAGCGAGATCACGCACCGGATTGGAAAGCACTGGTCCCGAATCGGGAACGTCCAAAGGCAGCCCCATCGCCTCGGCTACCATCAAAATATCGGAGAAAACGATGACTGCGTCGACGCCTAGCACGCGCAGCGGCTGGATCGACACTTCGGCGGCTATTTCCGGCGTTTTGCAAATCTCGAGAAAGCTGTGCTTGGCGCGAACGGCTTGATAATCCGGCAAATATCGTCCCGCCTGCCGCATGATCCAAACGGGGACGCGATCGTTTGGCTGGCCGGGAGGGGCGGACTGGCAACGGCAGGCGCGCAAAAACATTTCTCGCTTGGTTCCGCTTTTATCGGGCATTGTCTAGAGGTTTTCTTAACTATAATAACAGAAATCGCACACCGGAAATCCGCCGCGCGCTCAGGAAAGGGTGCTGACCGAGGCGCTGTTAACCCGCTTAATCGGGAACATATTCGAGCTGCAATCGGCGTTATAATTTCGGACTGGGGACAGTCGCCATTTTATGCATCATTACATGACCTACATGAGCATCGCGGTGTACGCCGCGAGCTTCGCGTGCTATGCGCGCATCCTCTATGTCCCGAACGTATGGATTGGGCGGCTCGGATCGTTTCTGCTGGCCTGCGGAATCGTCTGCCACTATTTCGCGCTGCTGGAGCGCTCGCACTGGATTCATGCCGTCCCGTATGATGACCTTTACGGCTCGATGTCCCTATTCGCCTGGCTTCTGGCGGTCACCTACTTGGGCTTGGAGTTTTTGCATCGCCAGCGTTCCGTGGGCGCCTTAGTGACGTCGTTGCTGGTGATCTGGATTGCCATGGTCGCCGCGTTTGCGCCCGATAAGATTCTGTCCGCGCCTCCTGCGCGCGGGCCGCTTTTCGCGCTGCACGTGACGCTGAACACCTGGGCTTATGCGGCCTTCGGACTTTCATTTATTTTGAGCTTGGTGTATCTGGTGCAGGACCGGTTCTTGCGCTCGCGCCATCCCAGCACGGCATTCTGGCGCTTTCCGGCACTGGACGTGCTAGATCTCATGGCGCGCAGCAGCGTCTACGTGGGGTTGGCGACGATGATCGTCGGTGTATCGCTCGGGTTTATGTATGAGCGCCGGCTCGACGGCATCATCACGTGGACGGACCCGAAGGTGATCGTCACGCTGGCGATTTTCGTGATTTACCTGGCCTATTTGGGGCTCTCGCGCACTTCGGGGTGGAGAGGGGCGCGCGCCGCGCGAATGTGTGCTTTGAATTTTGCCGTGGTGCTATTTAGTTACACGGCTGTGAATTTGTATCTGACGAGCTTCCACCGTTTTTTGTGATGGCTGCCACGCCTTCCAATCCGACTCTGGCTCCGCGCGTGGCGCACGGCCGGCGCGTGGAGATCGCTTTAATCGGGTGCAATCATCGCACCGCGCCAGTGGAATTTCGCGAGCGCGTAGCGTTCACCGCCGAACAGGCGCGCCACGCCGCCACAACGCTGCGCGAGCAGGGAATTCTGCAGGAAGCGGTGGTGGTTTCCACCTGCAATCGTAGCGAACTGTATGGCGTTCCCGCTGATATCGGCGCACCGGCCACGGACGCGATGGAGGAATTTCTCACCTCGTTTCACCGCATTCCGCGAGCCGACATTGATGGGCGCTTGTACCATTGGATAGGGCGAGACGCGATCCAGCATCTCTACCGCGTGGCCGCTGGACTTGATTCCATGTTGCTCGGCGAAGCCGAAATTCTCGGCCAACTTCGGACGGCGTATAGCCAGGCGCTCGATTATGGATCCACGGGCCCGGTGTTGAACCGCGCCTTTCAGGGCGCGCTGGAAGTAGGAAAGCGGATTCGCGCCGAGACGGAAGTGGGCGCACGCCCAATGTCCGTCGCGTTCGCCGGAGTGAAGCTGGCCGAGCGCGTGTTCGGTAACTTAAAGGGACGTACCGCGCTGATCGTGGGAGCCGGCGCCGTGGCCGAACAGGTGGTCGATCATCTGCGCAATCGCGGCATCGGTCACTTGCAAGTAGTGAATCGATCGCCGGAGCGCGCCGAAGAGCTGGCCAAGCGCTTCGACGGCAAAGCCGTTCCGTGGCAATCGCTCGAATCGGTCCTGGCGAGCCCAGACGTGATCGTCACCTCGGTTGGCGGATCGGACCCGGTTCTTACGCGCCGGATGCTTGAGTGCGCTTTGGAGGCGCGCGGCGGTCGCCCGATCTTCATTGTGGATCTGGGCGTACCGCGGAACGTCGATTCGGATGCCGCCGGCCTCTACAATCTCTATCTGTATAACGTCGACGATCTGGGCGAGATCGTGGAGCAAAACCGCCGCGCGCGCGAAGCGGAGATTCCCCGGGCCGAAGCGATCATCGCCGAGCACGTTGCCAAGTTTGAAGTCTGGCGTGAAGCGCTGGCGGCCGGGTCGATTGTCGACGAGCTGCGCGGGCATTTTCACCGTCACCGCGAGGATTTACTGCGCGAGCGCTTGGCCGCGCTTCCGCTCGCGTCCGCTGAAGAGCGCCAGCGCATAACGGAAATCACTGAAGAGCTAATCGAGCGCCTGCTCGTCGAACCATCCCAACGCCTGCGCAAAACCCAGGCGATGCGCGGCCATTTGGGCGCGCTGGACGCGTTGCGCCATCTGTTTGGCATTTCCGAGAAGGGAACCGGCGGCAATTCCGGCGATCGCAACAAGTGATGCGGCTGCGCATCGGCACGCGCGGAAGCGCCCTCGCGCTCTGGCAAGCCAATTTCATAGCTGACCGCCTCAAGGGACTTTCCGGTTTAGAAATCGAGATCGTGCGCATCCGCACTTCTGGCGATCACATGCAGACAGCCGCCGTCGCAAAGCCGCTTGCCGAATACGGCGCGGAAGCGATATCGAAGGGAATTTTCATCAAAGAGCTGGAGGATGCGCTGCTGAACGGCACCGTCGATCTTGCTGTCCACAGCATGAAGGATGTGCCCACCGACACTCCCGCGCAGCTCGCGTTTCCGGCAATCACGCAGCGCGAAGATCCGCGCGACTGCCTCATTTCGCGGCAGGGCCGTACGCTGAAAACTTTGCCTCATGGAGCGCGCGTCGGCACCAGCAGCTTGCGTCGGCAAGCGCAGTTGCGCCACCGTCGCCCTGACCTTGAGTTGGCTGAATTGCGAGGCAACGTCGACACGCGCATCAAGAAACTCGAAGCGGGCGAATATGACGCGATTATTTTGGCCATGGCGGGAGTGAATCGCCTCGGGCTGGCGGGAAAAATCACGCAGGTTCTCGACGAAGAGATCATGTTGCCGGCGGTCGGCCAGGGCGCGCTGGGAATCGAAACGCGCGCAGATGACGCGGAAACATCGCACTGGGTAGCGCATCTCGATCATCCGGAAACGCGCGCGTGCGTCACTGCTGAACGCGCCGTCCTGCGCGCCTTGCAGGGAGGCTGCCAGATTCCGCTCGGCGCACTCGCACATGTTCGCGGCGAGGCGCTGCATCTGGAAGCGGCGGTTTTTTCTGCGCGTGGGTCGGAACATGTGCAATCGAGCGACGAAGGTCCCGTAGGCGAAGCTGATGCGATTGGCGCCCGCCTGGGGGCGGCGCTGATCGAAGCTGGAGCCGACAACATTTTGCGCTTGGCCGGCCGCACGATCGGCCAAGGCTCTTAGCGCTGGAGCGGCGGCTCAAACAGGCGGTCGCAAGCGCATAGTCGAGCGAACGGTGATGACTGATACTGATAAGCCGCTGGCAGGGAGGCGTATCGTCGTTACTCGCGCGCCCGAACAGGCCGCGGAGATGGTCCACGCTCTCGAAGATTTAGGCGCGGAGGTTGCCGTTCTTCCTCTAGTTGCGTTCGCGCCGCCGGATGATTGCAACGCGCTCGACGAAGCATTGAGAAACCTAAGCCGCTTCGACGCGATTCTGTTTCTCAGCCGCAATGCTGTACGATACGTCTTTCAGCGCTGCCGCACATTAGGTATGAAGTGTGAATTGCTCGGCGGATCGAATCGGTCCATCGCCGCAGTCGGCCCGGCAACCGCCGAAGAAGCAGCCAAGGAAGGTTTGCGCGTGAGTTTCGTAGCCGAAAATCGCACCGGCGAATCGCTCGTTGGCGAATTGCGCGACAAGCTCGCGGGCTGCAGGGTTTTGCTGCCGCGCAGCGATCGCGGCGACGCGCGCGTGCCTTTCGCGTTGCGCGAAGCCGGCGCAACGGTGACCGAAGTGGTCGCCTACCGCACTCTCGCACCGGACAAGCTCAATCCTGAAATTCTCGGGCGGATTGTTCGCGGCGACGTCGATTGCGTTGTTTTTGCCAGCCCGTCGGCGTTTCGCAATTTTTCGAAGTCGATCGGCAGGGAAGCCGCAAATAAAATTGCCGAAAGCGTGCATTTCGCCGCCATCGGTCCGACCACGGCTCGCGCCATCCGCGAAGCCGGCGCGCGTGTCGATATCGAGGTCGCCGACGCAGCATCGATCGGAGTTCCCTCGATTGCAGGCGCCCTCGCGCAATTCTTTCGGCAGAGCGCAGCCACGCCGGTGAGGACAGCGTGACGTTCCCGACGCAGCGTCCGCGCCGCCTGCGCCGTTCGGAAGCGCTGCGCGGCGTCGTTCGCGAGACGCGGCTCTCGACCAGCGGCCTTGTCTATCCGATGTTTGCGTGTCCCGGCAAAGGCGTGCGCACCGAGATCAGCTCGATGCCCGGCGTTTACCAGCAATCGCCCGGCAAAATCGTTGAAGAGTGCCGCGAAGTCGCCGACCTCGGAATTCCGGCGGTGATTCTTTTCGGCCTGCCCGAGCACAAGGACGAAACCGGCTCCGAAGCTGCCGACCCGAACGCAGCCGTGCAGCGCTCTATCGACGCCATTCGAAAAGCAAAGCTCAACCTGCTCGTGATCACCGACGTTTGTCTGTGCGAATACACCAGCCACGGCCACTGTGGCGTGGTGAAAGACGGCGAAGTGCTCAACGATCCCAGCATCGAACTGCTCGCTAATGCCGCGCTCTCGCACGCGCGCGCTGGCGCTGATATGGTCGCGCCTTCGGACATGATGGACGGCCGCGTCGGTGCGATTCGCAAAAAGCTCGATGCAAACAGCTTTACAGATGTCGCGATTCTTTCCTATGCCGCCAAATACGCTTCGGCGTTCTACGGACCGTTTCGCGAAGCCGCTGAATCCACGCCGCAGTTCGGTGACCGCCGCAGCTATCAGATGGACCCCGCCAACGCCCGCGAAGCGCTGCGTGAAGTCGCTCTCGATCTCGAGGAGGGCGCGGACATCATCATGGTCAAACCGGCATTGCCGTACCTCGACGTGATTCGCGCCGTCCGCGAAAGGTTCGACGTTCCGGTTGCGGCCTACAACGTCAGCGGGGAATTCTCGATGGTAAAAGCTGCCGCGCGAAATGGCTGGATCGACGAGCAGCGCATCGTGCTCGAAATCATGACTGGCATCCAGCGGGCCGGCGCTTCCATTGTGCTCACCTACCATGCCAAAGATCTCGCCCGCTGGCTGAAGCATTGCTAGCGGCACAAGCCCTCCATGGCCAGCGGAACCTCCAAACGCGCAGAGAATTCGGCAGCAAGCAGCGAGCGCCCGCGCACGTCCCAAGTATTTGAGCGAGCGCAGAAGATTCTGGTTGGCGGTGTGAACAGTCCCGTGCGCGCATTCCGCGCCGTCGGCGGTACGCCTCTGGTCATCGACCGCGCCGCGGGCTCGCGGGTCTGGGATGTAGACGGACGCGAGTACATTGACTACGTCTGCTCCTGGGGCGCGCTCATCCTCGGCCACGCCGAGCCGGACGTCGTCGCAGCCATCGCCGATCAAGCCCAGCGTGGCACCAGCTACGGGATGACTTCGCCTCTCGAAATCGAGCTGGGCGAGCTGATCGCCAGCGCCATTCCATCGATTGAAAAAATCCGCTTCGTTAGCTCTGGGACCGAAGCTGCTATGTCCGCAATCCGGCTCGCGCGCGGCTTCACCAGCCGTGACCTGATCCTGAAGTTCGAGGGGGGCTACCATGGCCATGCCGATGCGTTTCTGGCGGAAGCGGGCTCGGGCCTGGCGACCCTCTCCATTTCGGCGAGCCCCGGAGTGCCGGATGCCAGCGCGAAGCTAACCCTAAACGCCCCTTATAATGATGTAGAGGCTGTCGAACGCCTTTTCACCGAACACGCCGGGAAAATCGCCGCGGTTATCGTCGAGCCGGTTGCCGCGAACATGGGCGTAGTTCCTCCCGCAGCCGGGTTTCTCGAATCCCTTCGCAAGATCACCTCGCGGGATGGAGCGCTGCTGGTGTTCGACGAAGTAATCACGGGATTCCGCCTCACCTACGGCAGCGCGCAGAATCTTTCGGGAATTCAGCCGGACCTCTCAGTAATGGGCAAAATTATCGGAGGGGGATTGCCCGTTGCCGCTTACGGCGGACGCCGCGACATCATGGAAATGGTAGCGCCGCTCGGACCCGTCTATCAGGCCGGCACTCTTTCCGGCAATCCTTTGGCTATGAGCGCCGGTTTGGCGACGTTGCCTAAGCTACAAGAGGAGGGCTTTTACGACTCGCTCAACGCGAAAGCTCAATACCTCGCGGATGGCTTGCGCGACGCCTTGCGGCACTCGGGCATTTCGGGCCGGGTGAACCGGTCAGCCTCGCTACTCACGTTGTTCTTTACTCCCGATGAAGCAACGAATTACGCGCAAGCGAAACGCTCCGACGTGAAATTATTTGCGACGTTTTTCAGCGAAATGCTCAATCGGGGTGTGCTTCTGCCGCCGTCGCAATTCGAGGCCCTTTTCGTTTCCGCCGCCCACGCCAACGAAGACATCGACCGCACAATTTCCGCCGCGCGCGAAAGCCTCCAAGCAATCGCAGAAAGCCGGTAGGGAACTGGCCTGTCGCAAAACTTCCGCGCGTCGGTCACGTTCCGCAAACCTTCAACCGCCCACACGCAGTCTTCGCACCGACAACTTCCCTACCGCCAAGAATCACAGACAGAGTTTTACTACTCATGGACGAACCGCCGCGTGACCGCTTCCGTCTTCATCCACTGGCCCGCTTCATCCACAGACACGCAGTAAGCAAACCACTCATACGCGGCGAATACCTGACTCCGTTTCCGGGGCTAAAACTCCAGAAAAATCTTTAGAACAATGTGGAAGACCATTGCCACTTTTGCCGCTAAAACTCTGGGACGCACGAGCCAGGAACGGCGCAAAATCTCGCAAGTCGCTGTCTGAAGTGGACTTGTCCCGAATCGGAACTGTGGTACCACCGTTGCATTGTGACAAATGCCAAACCGAGGAGGTCCTAGTGGTTAAAGCCTTTGCCGCTTTTCTGCTTCTCGCGGCACCTGCCGCCTTTGCAGGTCCGAAATCGCCAGCAAGCGCGCTATCCCAGCCAGCAAAAGCTCTACCGGTGGCGCCCAGCCCAAGAACGGGTGAGGATGTCACGACGCAGCCCGGCAGCGCGGCCGCTGGGACTCTTCTGGCCGACAACTCCGGAGCGGCACCTCAGAACTCGCAAGACCTCGAAATCATGCACATACCGCAGTTGCCTCCGACCAAATCGACACGTGTGCTCGATGTCGAACCGATACCGTCGCGCAAAGCCTGGATACTCTTATCGATTGCCGACCACAGCGCCGCCACCTTCGACGCGTATTCAACCCGCTATGCTACATCCCGAGGAGCGCGAGAAGCCGACCCCATGATGCGCCCCTTCGCCAGCTCTGACGCAATCTACGCCGCCATTCAGGCAGCACCAGTCGCCCTCGACTTCATCGCCCGCCATATGCAGCGAAGCGACAGCAGCCTCTTACGCCACACCTGGTGGCTACCTCAGTCCGCCAGCACCGGCTTATTCCTCTTCGCCGGCACCCACAACATGGTCACCGCGCGCTAACTCCGCGGCCACACCACAAACAACATAGTATTCATTCGCGGAACTAATCCGAATTTATATAGGTTGGCGGGCGGAGTGTCAAGCCTAAAATGCGGAGTGGAAGTGATTTCCCCGTGTGTTGCAGAGCCCGTATAGCGAGGCGGCCTCACTGGGCACGACTCAGATAGCTTGCCTCACGCACTCGCAGGCCGCCCTTCGCCTGTCCCCTGAATTACACTAAGTCCAACGGTCACATGCCCCCGTACGTCGCAGGACTGTGGCGCGTGCGGTGCCGCGGCGCTTCTCGACCTATCGTCTCGACACACGACACGCCGCAAAGTCAGCTATCGGCACGACAGCGCAGCGGTTCTGGCGCGCGCCAACGGCCGATTCACGAGCCCGTCGGGCCGTGCTGGACTAACCCGCACGAAACACCGGATTCAACGGTCAGCACCTGCATCACGATCCGACCCGATAGGGAGACTTTTCCTTAAGCCATCAAACGCTCCGCCGCTTGCTTCGGCACCGGGGAATCGGCTCTCCGCGCCAGCGCCGCATGCCCACTTCTCTTCAGCACCGCTTGCGCGCGGCCGGGAAATGATAACTCGTGCATCGCAATCTTCCCCGCACGACTGAACTGCGGCTGCGGCCGCCCGGCCCGCCGCCCTGGGCATGCAGGACGATGTCCCATGTAGAATCGTCGCCGTCCGCTTATTGCCCCCGGGAAAAATCGCCTAGCCTGCTTAATTCATGAGAGCTGATTTTTGTCATTCACCGTTTGAATTTTCGGCGTTCGGGTTTTCGCGAGGGCACGGGAGCCTGCCGGGGGGCGGGAAGTTTCTCTCGCCAGGGAGGGAAACAGTTTTCCGAG
>DATLSB010000172.1:0-8041 GCA_035534415.1 Candidatus Dormiibacterota bacterium
TCCGTATGCAGATGTAGGTGAACGAAATTTCCGCCTGCGGAGGTGGTCATGCGAAACCCATTCTAAACCAGCTTGGCGGAATGGGGAATGGCGTCGTCGCGGTAAACTCCAAATCTTAATTAGTGAACCCGCTCAGTTTGAAACATCGCCATGTCGCCTTCCGCAGCGCAACTTTGTGAGCATGGTCGGGTTGTTAGCAACGGATTCGCGTAAGATTATGCAACCGCCGGAGCTGTGCGGCGCTCTAAGTTATGTGAGGCATTGATACCGGCTCTAGGATTTCGATGGCACTTAACCAGACTTTTCTTCTACCTTCTCGGAGGAATACATGCGCTCTTTCAAACGCGCGCCCGCTGCGGCGCTGTTTCTCTTTGCCGGACTGCTTTCAGTAGCCCCTGGCGCTTTCGCTCAGTACCACTTCGGCTATTCGCAGTCGCGCAATATCGAAATCACGGGATTTGGCGGCGGCCGCTTCTTCGGCAATGTCGCGTTGCCCACGGATCGCACTTACGATTACTTGAAGATCGACAACAACTACGATTACGGCCTTATAGGAGACGTCGATCTCTTCGGGCCGATGCAAGCAGAGTTTATGTGGAGCCGCCAGCCTACATCTCTCGAAGCGCATGATTTTTCGAACGGAGTACTCTCGCCCGCGGGGAGTACGACGCTCGACAACTTTCAATGGAGCCTCATTTATCAGCTCCGCGATTCATCATCCAAGCTTCGCCCGTATTTCGGAGGTGGCATCGGCTTCACGCATTGGAGTAATGCCAATGCGATAGGTCTCCCGTTCTCGAATACCGTCGGATTCAATCTGGGAGGTGGAGTGAAATATTATTTTGTGAAGCACGTCGGAGCACGCATCGATTTCCGATGGCTGCCGACCCGTACGACCTCACAGCTTGCTCAGTATTGCGATCCGTTCTATGGCTGCTATGCGGCCAATCAGAACAACTACGCGCACCAGATCCAGCTGAATGGCGGCCTGATTTTCCGCTTCTAGCGAGCCGCATCTCGGCGCTGCCATGCCGCATTCGCGGCGTGGTAGCGCCCGCCTAACCCGCCCATACGTGCAAATTTGTCATCCCGAGGGCACACTCTGCCCGAGGAATCTGCTGTTTTCTTGGCGTCAGAGAGCGCAAGTCCCTGTGCCTGCGAACCACTAAAAATCGTCTGATTTTTGCGTGAAGGTGAATCCGGGCAGGTCCGGTGACGCGGCCGCCCGCGAAATCTTCACGCGCAGCGGCGGTTCTTCTTCGGAACCCGTCTTGCGCAGAAGCGCGTAACTGGCGAGCGCCTCGTTGTAAACCTTTGTAACTAAAAAAGTTTCGCCAGTGTCGTCCTTTTTCCAAACTTGACCGACCTGGATTTTTTTCATGGGCACGATATGACTGTAAAGAGATTCGCGCCAAGCGTCAATACGCGCTAACGCGTGTGCTTCTCAGCGGAAACGGCCTGAGTCACGGCTCGGCCGCCGAAAAAAAAGCAAAAGAGATCCTTCACTCGCTTCGCTCCGCTCCACGATGGCGATCCTCGTCGGCTCGCTACTTTTCTGTTGCGGAGTCCTCTAGTTGTGGCATCTTAGAGGCGGCGGAAGAGCAATCATGGCGGGCGAAAAACGAATTGCTATTGTAATGTTTCAGCTGGGTGGGCCGGACACGCAGGAAGCGGTCGAGCCGTTCCTCTACAATCTGTTTTGCGATCCGGACATCATCAATTTCCCGGGCTCATTCCTTGCCCGCAAGCCGCTTGCCAAGCTGATCTCCACCACGCGCTCGAAAAAAGTCCGCCAGCACTACGCTGAAATTGGCGGAGGCTCGCCGATCCGCCGCCTCACCGAGCAGCAAGCGATCAGCCTGGAACGCGCTCTACGACCGCACATTCCCGCGCGCGCTATCGTTGCCATGCGCTATTGGAATCCCAACACCGAAGCAGCTATTGCTGCGCTTGAAAGCGCTCCGTATGACGAGATGGTCCTGCTGCCGCTCTACCCGCATTATTCCTTCGCGACCACCGGTAGCAGCCTGAAGGAGTGGCATCGGCTGTACAAGCCGAAGGTTCCGGTGCAGCGCATCGACCATTTTTACGATCACCCGGACTATATTGCAGCCATCGTCGAACGGATCAACGGCGTTTTGGAAAATCTTCCCGACCCGGACGATGTTTGCCTGGTTTTCAGCGCGCACGGCCTGCCGTTAACGCTGGTGGAGAAAGGCGATCCGTATCCGAAGCACATCGCGGCCACTGTTGAATTAGTGCGAGAACTCGGCGCATGGGCAAATCCTCATGTGTTGTGCTTCCAGAGCAAAGTGGGCCCGCAGAAGTGGCTGGAACCATCGCTCACCGGCACCATCGCGAAACTCACCAGCGAAGGCATGAAGCGCATGTTGGTGATCCCGATCGCGTTCCTTACCGATCACATCGAGACGCTGCACGAGATCAACATCGAAGCGCGCGAGTTCGCTCACTCGCTGGGCGTCGAAGATTTCTACATGACCCCGGGTCTAAATGATTCGCCACTGCTGATCCGCGCCCTCGCCGACCTGGTTCTGCGCGCCGTGGGCCACCGCTCCGGTGTCGCCACTCTCGCCCTTTAAATATTCGACCGAGGGCATGCACGATTCGACGCTGGTTCGCGGCGGTCGCCGCGCTCGGCCTTCCTCGCGTGATATAACTGAATTTGCAAGCTACGGGCGCGTCCAGCCCGCCTGCGAGGGTTATGGACTTTTCGCTCACTGACGAGCAGCAGCAGCTTCGCCGCACCGTCCGCGAATTCGCCGAGGCGGAAATCGCCCCGCACGTAATGGAGTGGGACGAAGTCTCGCGTTTCCCCTCGGAACTGATCCCCAAGCTGGCTGAGATGGGTTTTCTTGGCGTCATTTTTCCGGACAAATACGGCGGCGCGGGTATGGGCTACGTGGAATACGCGCTGATCATCGAGGAGCTTTCGCGCGTCGACGGTTCCGTAGGTATCATCGTCGCCGCGCACAATTCGCTGTGCAGCAACCACATCTATAAATTCGGCAGCGAGGCGCAGAAGCAGAAATATCTCGTTCCACTGGCGCAGGGGAAAAAGCTGGGCTGCTGGTCGCTTACCGAGCCGGAAGCGGGTTCGGATGCCGGCGGCACGCGCACCGTGGCTGCTGATAAAAACGGCTCGTGGATAATCAACGGCTCGAAGACCTTCACCACCAACGGGCACTACGCGGATGTGTGCGTCGCAATGGCAGTCACCGACCCAGCCAAGAAACACCACGGAATCTCGGCGTTCTTAATCGAGAAGGGAACTCCCGGTTTTCGCCCCGGCAAAAAAGAAAACAAGCTCGGCCTGCGCGCCAGCGACACCAGCGAAGTGGTCTTCTCCGATTGCCGTGTGCCGGCGGAGAATCTGCTCGGGCGCCGCGGCGAGGGCTTCGTGAACTGCTTGCAGATTCTCGATGGCGGGCGCATCTCGATCGCATCGCTCGGTCTTGGCATGGCGCAAGGCGCTTACGACTCGGCTCTGCGCTACGCCAAGGAACGCAAGCAGTTCGGCAAACCCATCGCAGAGTTTCAGGCCATCCAGTTCAAGCTCGCCGACATGGCTACGCAGATCGAAGCGGCGCGGCTGCTCACGTATCGCGCGGCGTGGCTCGCGGATCACGTTGCCTCGTCCGCTGATGGCGCGTCGCGCATCACCCGCGAATCCAGCATGGCTAAGCTGTACGCCGGAGAAGTGGCTGTGCGCGTGGCCAACGAAGCGGTGCAAATCCACGGCGGCTACGGATTCATCAAAGACTATCCCGCTGAAAAGTATTATCGCGACGTGAAGCTCTGCACCATCGGCGAAGGCACCAGCGAGATTCAGCGCTTGGTGATCGCTCGACAGCTGCTCGGGAAGTGACCTCCGGTGAAGATGGCCGTCGTATAAAAGCGAGGCGATTAGAGGATTCGCGTTCAGCGCAGCAGGGCATGAGAAACCCGCCGGCCACGGGAATTCTAGGGCGGTGTTACGCCAGGCTTTGCTGTGCCTCGGCCAACGATTCGTAGCAAGGAATCAGCTTGAGCAAGCCGCAGACTTCGATCACGGCTTTGCCTTGCTGGGTCAGTCCCGCCAGAGCGAACTTTTGCTTCAGCCCTCGGCGATGGACGAAAAGCTGCACCAGCGCGCCCACCCCGGCCGAGTCAATGAACGGCACGCGAGTCATATCCAAAATCAAGGCTTGCGCTGTTTCCGCGCGCGCGGCTCGCAGAAGGGTATGGACGGTCTCGAGCGTGAGCCTGCCGTCTAAAGCCGCCACCACAAGCGCGCCGTCGGCGGCGCCCTGCATGGTCAATTCCAAGTGGGGGATGTGCATATGAAAGTGACAGTACAATAGCACATGTTTCTGCGAGGTTAACGCGGTGTTACACCTCGCGCAAGAGACTTTGCAAGTCTGGGTCAGACGGACAGAACCTGGGCTATAATTTCCCGGCGATGCCCGGCTTCCTCTCCAACCTGCTGCGAACCATGCAGAGCCTGCGTGTCGGCGACATGGATTTCCTCTGCCACCGGCTGCTTTCCGAACGCGGCGAAGCGTCGCAGACCGCCGTGGCGCAAGAGATCATTAACCTTTACCGGGCCATGGCCCCGGCGCAGCGGCTTGAGTTTTTTGGCATGCTGAGCCGAGAGTTTTCGCCCAATGAGGCCGCCGTCCGGCGAGCCGCCGCCGAATACCAAAAGTCACCCAGCACGCAGACGCTTGCCGCGCTCTCGGCCGTGGTGGAAGCGCCGCGCCAGGAACTCATTCGGCGCATCAATACGGCTCCGGGCGGGACGGAAACTCTGGTGGCCATGCGCGGCGATCTGCTGGATTCGTCGCGCAACGGCAACTCGAAAGCTTTTGAGCCCCTCGACGCCGATCTGCGGCACCTGTTTCGTTCGTGGTTCAATCGCGGCTTTCTGCGCCTGGAACGCATCAGCTGGCAAACGTCGGCACTGATTCTGGAAAAGCTGATTCGCTACGAGTCGGTGCACGAAATTAATGGCTGGGCGGACCTGCGCCGCCGGTTGGAAGCCGATCGCCGGTGTTTCGCGTTTTTTCATCCGGCGCTGACCAACGAGCCGATTATTTTCGTGGAAGTGGCGCTTTCGAACGGGATTCTTGGCGAGCTGGAACCGCTGCTCGACGTGAAAGCGCCCGTCGACGCGCCCGACCGCGCGGATACGGCCATCTTCTATTCCATCAACAATTGCCTGAATGGACTGCGCAACGTTCCGTTCGGCAATTTTTTGATTAAGCAGGTAGTGGTGGAGCTGGCCGCGGAATTTCCGAATATCAAAATTTACAGCACGCTTTCGCCGCTGCCGCGATTCGCGCACGCACTGCGCGAAGCGGTCGGCGAACGCGCGAACAAGGACGGCTTCACGCGCGAACGGCTGATTCGTTTGCTGGAAGATTTCGGGCCGAGCTTGACGGTGGGCGGAGGACGGCGCGACCCGGTGGAATCGTTGTGGCGCATGCTGGAACAGCCTGCCGCGCACCGCAAGGCGCTGGCCGCGCCGCTGCAACGCCTCGCTCTTGCGTACCTGACTAAGGCGCATCGCGATGGGAAGCTTTACGATCCAGTGGCCACATTTCATCTTTCCAATGGCGCGCGCCTGGAACGAATCAATGCCTTTGGCAATATGCGGCCGTACGGGCTGGAGGCGTCGTATGGCGTGACCGTCAACTACCGCTATCTGCCTGATGAACTGGAAGAAAACCACGAGCGCTTCGTCCGTGGCCAGATTCAGGTGTCGCGCGCGCTGGCCGCGGAGCAAAAAGCCGTCGACACCGCCTGGCAGTAGCCGCGCAGCAGGCTTACACACCCTCAAGAAGCGACCGGAAAACGAATTAAATCTATGCGCCGGGACGTTCCGGGTAGAGGCATGTGCGGTCGTTTGTTTTCTACGACTTAGGTGCGGTTCTACTCGAGTGACTGTTCCGGGTAGATGCCGGTGATTGGCAACTATTGATGGGTGAGTGGTGGAAGACAAATGCGTCGCGCGGGTGAACCAGCGCGATAGGTGTGCGGCTTCGCCGCGATTCTTTATGACGGAGCTGAAGCTCCGTGCCCCTACAGTGCGAAGCGCGGGAGCCGTTGGATTTTGGCGGGAAATTGGGAAGCGAAAATGCACCGGGAAGTTCCGCCCTTGCGTGTGCTCAGTCGTTTGTTTTCTATGACTTACATGTGTGCACGCTCGATTGACCGTTCCGTCCCTAAAAGCGTGATTTGTGACTCGTGATTGGTGTTGCGGCATCGCGCGGAAACCGCGCGCTCCGGTTTGCGGAGTCCGGTGAACTCCACCGGAGTCCTGGCACCGGACCGGAATCCCGTTCCGTAGTCCGGACCCGGAATTTGTGAGGGCAGAAGGCGGCCGGTCGGCGGGATTGGACGCGGCAGGCAGGATCCATCGTGGCAAGGACAAAAAGCTCGCGCGGATGTGGCAGCGCGAGCGGAAGCGCGCAGATGCGCGCGTTGTAATGGCGGAGCTAAAGCTCCGCCCCCCTAAAGTGCGTTGCAGCTGCGCGACTCCCAACCGTTTCGCCATTGCGTACGTAGCGCCAGGGTTCCGGAGAGGCGGGCCAGGTGGCAGGAGCCATCGTGGCAGGGGTGAAAAGCTCGCGCGGGTAGGGCGGCGGGAGTGGACGCGCGCTGATGCGCGCGTTGTAATGGCGGAACTAAAACTCCGCCCCCCTAAAATGCGTTGCGGCTGCGGTGCGCGCAGCCGTTTCGCGATTGCGCATATACCGCTAGCGGCCCGGCGAGCCGGGTGCGGTGACCGGGCTCCGGTGGCGTTAACCGGACTTCCGAAACCCGGGATGCCCACAATGCGCGAGCGGAGGCGCGCTCTCGCGCACGCCATTTCGGCGGTGTTCCCAAATTGTTCGTTCACAAGCATGACTTCAGATGGAAGCTAGCAATTTCGTTGGACGGTTTCTACTGGTCGGAGGTACAGGTCGAGGGCTGGGCCATTTTGCCGGAGTGGGCCGGCAATCGCGTCAGTTCAGGCTCACGGCGTAACGGCAGGTCTAGAACCAGCGATGGGCGCGCAGTCGAAAAGTACTTTCGCGATTAGTAACGATGTGTATAATTAAGGCCCTGCGGACTGCGCAGTTTCTTGCGCACCATTTGAATTCTCAGAGGCTATTTGATGAAGGCTCAGCGGAAGTTGGGACTGCGTGGCCGTCGATGTGGCGTGAAAGGCTTGCGCGCGCGGGGGCTTATTGTTTGCGCCGCGTGCGCGTGGTTGCTGGCGTCGGGATGTGGGACCGGCTCCGATACCACGGTACAAAATCCGCAGCCGAACTTTACGACCATTGATGCGCCGGGGGCCGGAACGCAGCAGCTGCAGGGAACGAACGTTGCGGGCATCAATTCAGGTGGTGAGATCGTGGGGACGGTTCAGGGCGCGAATGGGGCGACGCAAGGATTCGCACGCTCCGCCGATGGCGCGTTCACGTCGATCAGCTTGCCGAGCGGGAGTTTTTTGGGCAATTCCTTGACGCTCGTTACGGGCGTGAATGACTCGGGCGATCTGGTCGGCATTTACTTTGATGCAGCGCAGCCCGGTAGCGCAGGCTTTGTCCAGACGGCGGACGGCACCGTGACGACGTTCTCTGTGCCGGGCAGCTCGATTACAGAAGCGTGCGCGATCAATAATGCCGGCAGCGTTGCAGGGGAATATACCGATGCGGGCGGGGCGCACGGATTTCTGCGTACGGCCGATGGAACGATCACCCCATTTGATATTCCCTCCACGGCCACGGTCGAGGCGATTGAGGTTCGGCACATCGATTCTTCCGGCGCTATTGCCGGCACGTTCATCGACAGCAACATCGTTGCTCACGGATATTTTCGCACCGCCGACGGAGGGATCACAACCATCGACGATCCGAAAGCGAGCTTACGTCGGCAGGCAGCGTCACCTACGCGTCCGACGGAGATGGGAACCGTGTCGTCAAGTCCAGCGGCAAACTCTATTGGTACGGCCCAGGTGGACAGGTTCTCGATGAAACCGATGCCAGCGGGAGTA
>DATLSB010000173.1:0-5278 GCA_035534415.1 Candidatus Dormiibacterota bacterium
CGTGGTGATGAAGCATCCCGGCGATCACCACGTGATTTGCTACTGGAACGGCCGCAGCTACTGGCCCACGGCGTACGATCCGGTCACCAATTCGCTGTACACCGGGTACGTGGATAACTGCCTGGACATGACCGCCAACGAAACCAGCGGCATTCGCCACGGCGTGCTTCGCCCCGGACACCCGGCCGATTCCATTGCGGGAATCGCCAAGGTGAATCTGTCCACCGGACAAATGATGCGGTTCGCCACGGGAATGAATCCAGGCACCGGCGGACTGCTGGCTACCGCGGGCGGGCTGATTTTCCACGGCGATATCAACCGCCGCTTCAGCGCCTACGACGCGGCCACCGGCAAGGAGCTGTGGCACTCGATTCTCGGCGGGCCGATCTCGGTGAGCACCATCACCTACGGCGTGAACGGAAAGCAGTACGTCGCCGTAATTACCGGCGACAACCTTGCGGAGGGCGTGCTTTCGTTTCAGTCTGGCGTGCAGCTGGTTCGCGGCGCCAACGCGATTTACGTGTTCGCGCTGCCACCAAAATGAAGCTGTCTTGAAGCGCGTTGGAAATTGGTTTGCGCTTCCAGACAAAATTTAAATTGAGAAAACTTACGCCGGCGTGAGCGGCCCTGGGCGACGTTCCCAGGCATTGCTCAGCCGGCGTATTGTTTCGCGGAGGCGCACGGCGAGATCGACGACGGTTTGCACGCGCTGCGAGTCGATGGCGGTAAGGCGCTCGCTGTGCCCCAGCACCAGTTCGGCGTTGCCGAGAATGCCGGTGAGCGGGTTGTTGATCTCGTGGCGGAAGATCGTTCCCAGGTCGCCATTCACAGCGGCCCATGGCGGACCGAGCAGCGATTCGGACAAGCGCGCCCAACGCATCCTGCGCGCGAGCAAAGCGGCCGCGAGCGGGACGAAGTCTCCGGTGCGCGCCACGTACTCCACGTCACCAGATGCCACCAGCCTTGCGGCTTCAGCCTGGCGCTGCAACGGGGCTAGCAGGATCACCGGCGCGATGGCGATGAACGGCTGCAGCACGTCGACCAGCGGCTGGCCTTCGACCAAGCCGCCATCGATCAGCACGGCCTCCGGCACGTTGCGCGATGCGAGCATGCGCAACTGCAACAAGCTGGAGGCGGACGCGGCGCAACGCGTGTTGGCGAGGCGTTCGGTCTCGCGCGCGATGCGCTCCGCCAAAGCAGGATCGGGCACTCCGAGGAGTGCCCCGTGATCGACGATCGTGGCGGGCTCGACGGCGAGATTCATTTCTCCCCCGCCAACTTGTCAACACGGTGAGCGGCCGTCGGGCTCGGTTCAGAGACGTGACCGCCATCTGCCGCGGCCGATGCCGCTTCTGCTTTAGTGTCATTTCGGCTGGCGGGATCGAGCAGACGGTTCACCGCGAGCTTGAGCTCCTCCACCAGAAATGGCTTGGCGAGATAGGGCAAGTGGTTGGGCTCAAGGAATTCGCGGGTTTGCGCCGAGAGCACATCTCCGGTGACGAATAAGATCCGGTCGACGAGGGAGCTTCCCGCCCGCTGCAAGCTGCGGTAAAAAGATTGTCCATCGAAATGCGGCATGCGCAGATCGCAGACAATCAGGTCGTAGCGATTGCGCGAAAGCCGGCGCAGCCCGTCGTGGCTGTCGAGTACTGCCTCCACCTCATGCCCGTCTTCGCGTAGCACGTCCACGATGAGTTGGGCGACGGTGGGCTCGTCTTCAATGGCGAGGATTCGGCCGGGCACCGCCGATTGCGACCTCTCGGCAGCAGGCGGGAAGCCAGCCGCGCGCGACTCGACGGGAGCTTCCGTCACCGGCAAATCCACCAGGAAGCGCGCGCCCGAGCCGGGCTGATTCTCGAACGCGACTTCGCCGCCGTGCTGATGCACGATTCCGTAGACAATGGAAAGCCCAAGGCCAGTGCCAACGCCAGAGGGCTTGCTGGTGAAGAACGGATCGAATATGCGCGAGGCGATTTCCGGGGGGATGCCCGGTCCATCGTCGGCAACTTCGAGCAAAATGTGGTCGCGCGTGCGCTGGCCAACTCCTTCGATGATGTGGCGCGTGCGGATCCAGACATGGCCGTGTCCGCGGCCCTCGAGCAGCGCTTGTTCGGCATTGACGAGCAGATTCAGGATCACCTGCTGCAGCTGATAGGGATCGGCAACGATCGCGGGGAGGCGCGGCGCAAGGTCGCATTCCACGGAAATGTCTTCCACGCGCAATTCGTAACTGCGCAGGGCGAGAGTGCGCTCGATGATTTCGTTCAGGTCCACACGAATGTGCTCGGAACGGGTTTCGCGCGCGAAGTAGAGCAAATTTTTGACGATGCGCCGCGCGCGTTCCGCTTCCTGATAAACCTTCTCCGCTTCGGAAAGCTGCTCGGGCATCAGTCCTTTGCCAAGCAAGAGCTGCGCGTAGCCCATGATAGCCGTGAGCGGATTATTTAATTCGTGGGCGATGCCGGAGACCAACTGGCCTAGCGCAGCCATTTTTTCGGTTTGCAGCATTTTGGATTGGGTTTGGCGTTCGGCGGTGACGTCCGAATAAAGTTCCAGCCATCCGATGGCGCTTCTTTCGGAATCAAGCACCGGCCGGAAAAACCTTTCGATCACGCGCCGCGTTGGGCGGCTTATTTCGATTTCATCGTGGCCCGGCTCGCCGCTGCCTTCGGCGCCTTCGACGAACGAACGCCTGGGAGCGGCGAACGCGTCCGGATTTCGAAATCGGGGAGCAATCAGATGGGCGAGCTCGTCGGAGGATTGAATTTTTCGCAGCTCGCGCAGGTCGAGGCCCAGAAGTTCGGCGAATCGCGCGTTGGCGAAACGGATTTGTCCCGCCGCACTATAGAGCACGATGGCGGATTGCACGGAATCGAGGACCCCGCGAAGCTCCGATTCCACCTGCCGCCAATGTAGCTCGGCGCGCTGCACCACGGAACCTTCTTCGAGACAGAGAAGCAGGTGCTGGGAACCGGGAATGACGGAGCGAAGCGTGACGCGCATGGAGACGCCGCTACTAAGCTTGGCATCCATGCTGCGCGGCAGCGGAGCGGTGCCGCCATTCCACAGTTCGGAAATGTCGCCGGAGGGCACAGCTGGGAGCAAGCCGGCGAGCTCGGCGCGCCGGGTTGCGGAATCCTGCAAACGCAGCAGCTGCCGCGCCCGGGAATTCGCTCGCTGGATCACACCTGCGGAATCAATCAGGATTAGCGCTTCCGCACTGAAATCAAAGACCGCGTTGAACGCTTCGTTTGCCGGCTGCGGGAGTACGCGCGGCGCAAGCGGCTGCGTGCGGGCGGAGGTAGCTCGATTTTCCCGGTCGCGTGACGACGAGGCGAGCAGCTCGTGCGTAGCTTCGTTGTGCGTTGCTCCGTTGATGGACGTGTCGGCCCTCATCTACCAGCGCCCGTATACGATCCAGTAGCCTGCAAGCGCAGCCAGGCTGATCGTGACTGTGTAGTCGAAGCAGCAGCGCAGAATCTTGGCGGGTCGAATCTGTTTGGGTGGTGCGGCGTGGCTTCGCGTGAGTTGCACGCGACTGTACATGCATAAACCGCGCCAAGTGGCGTTGTGGCGGCAAGTTATTCGCTTTCAGCGAGTTGGTGGGTTTGCCGGGCGATGCGGATGCGAGCGCCTTCCCACTTCGATACGTAGGCGGGGCGCTGCTTCCCCGTCTAGGAAATTGATCGGAGCATGCGTGCGCGCAATTATGAAATGCAAATTGCGGAAATTGCCACCCGTGTTAGTTGGCAGGCGAGTTCGACTCGGCGTCGTACTGCTTGAGTTTGCGATATAGGGTGGTTTTGCCGATTCCGAGCAGTCGGGCCGCGGCGAGCTTGTCGCCCCCTGCCTCCTGGAGGGCTCGAATGATGGCGCGGCGTTCGAGCTCTTCCAGCGGCAAAAGCTCGTCGATTTGCGGCACGCGGTCGCCGGCACCGTAATGTAGATTGGACGGCAAGTCAGCGACGTGCAGGATTGGTCCGGAGCCCAGCGCAACAGCGCGCTCGATGGCGTTTTCGAGTTCGCGGACATTGCCGGGCCAGTCGTAGGCGATCAGGCGCGCCATCGCGTCTTCGGAAATAGTTCTGGCGCGGCCATTGGCGTCGCAGAATTTTTCGAGGAAGGAGTTCACCAGCAACGGGATGTCACTTTTGCGTTCGCGCAAGGATGGAAGCTTGATCTGCACCACGTTGAGGCGAAAGAAAAGATCCTGGCGGAACTGCCCTTGGCGAACAGCGGATTCCAGGTCGCGATTGGTGGCGGCGATCACGCGCGTGGCGATGGAAATACGGTCGGTTCCACCAACCGGCTTGATTTCGCGCTCCTGCAAGGCGCGCAGAAGCTTCGCTTGCAGGTCCACCGGCATTTCGCCAATTTCGTCGAGAAAGAGGGTGCCGCTTCCGGCCGATTCCATGAGCCCGATCTTGGAATGCATGGCTCCGGTGAACGCGCCTTTGACGTAGCCGAAAAGTTCGGACTCGATCAGCGTGGGCACGAGCGCGGAGCAGTCCACCGGAACGAAGGGCCTTTTCTGCCGCGATCCGGAAAAGTGAATCGAGCGCGCGACGAGTTCTTTTCCGGTGCCGCTTTCGCCCAGGATCAGCACGGGATAATTGTGCTGGCATACTTTTTCGATCAGACGATAGACGCGCTGCATTTTGGGCGAGACGCCGATCAGGCCGCCAAATCCGGGACGGGTGCGAAGCTGCTCGCGCAGGAGGCGATTTTCCTGGTCGATTTCGAGCGAGCGCACCACGCGATCGATTTTGCTGCGTAGTTCGGGAACGTGAAATGGCTTGGTGACGTAATCGGCCGCGCCCATGCGCGTAGCTTCCACGGCACTCTCAATCGTGCCGTATTGGGTGAGCACGATCACGGCGCATTGCGCGTACGCTTCGCGCACGCGCTTGAGCAATTCGAGGCCGCCGAGTTGCGGGACGCGCAAGTCGGTAATCACAAGATCGACGGGATATTGATCGAGAATGTCGAGGGCTTGTTCCGTGGTGGAGGCTGTGCGGGTGCGCAGCCCGGAATCTGCGACCACGTCGCGGCAAAGATTTCGAGTGGTATCTTCGTCGTCCACAATGAGAACGGTTGCTGCGATAGGACGCTGGAGAGCAAGAGCGGGCTCGGTTCTACTAGCGGCCATTGGAATTCCCCCTCTCAGACTCCACAGACGACTTCCAAATGCACCGGGCGTGCCATTTCAGGAGCAAGACGCATTGAGGATAGTCAGCTTATAACCAAGGTTTATAGATCAACGCGATGACCTTGGACC
>DATLSB010000174.1:0-12266 GCA_035534415.1 Candidatus Dormiibacterota bacterium
TCGCCGATGCGCGCCGAGCGGCTGTGCTTATCCGACGTGCTGGTGGGGCGCTTCGGGCGCGTCACTCTGAAGAAGATCGAGGTGATTGTCGAGCCTGGGCGGAAAGTGACCGTGAGCTGCGAGCCGATGCATGAATTTTTCGCCGGGAGGCACGCCGCCTCGATCCTGACGCACAACTACACGTTTTCGTCATAGCCTTCTAGTAGTGGCTCTCGAACGGAAGGACGCTGCAGCGAGGAGCACGGTCGGCTCGAATTGGTCAGGCCCCCGACTTACGGTCAGCGGAGGGACGTAGCGCGCGGCGGCAAAAAACAGCGGCGGCAAGCCGCCGCACGTTACACGAGCCGAATCTTTGGCGGTGCCGTCGAGCACACCTCGCGCCACGTGGAGTGCGGGAGCTTGCTCCCGGTGTTTTTGAGGCGCAGCTAGCGCGTAGTCGAGTCATCGCGCGGTGCCTCGCCTTCGAGGTGCCGGAGAGGAGAGAGTTTCTTCGTCGCCGCGCTCATCATAATGACGGCATCCATGCGCTAGCTGCGGCTATGGCGCTAGCTGCTGGCGCGTGCGGCGCGTGCGTTCGCGGAGCTGTTAGCCAACTGCGTCAGTTTCGCGTCGGCGGCTTTCTCTTCTCGCAGCGTGTCCTCGAGTGCGGTGGCCGCGGTTGTGAATCCAAGCTGCCGGGCCCACGCCGAAAGCGTGCCGTAGAGCGCGATCTCATAGTGCTCCACCATGTTGCCGTTAGCGATCAGAGCCGCGTCGCGGAGTTCGGGCGAGGAAATGTTCGAGGCAGAATCTTTCGCCGCGTCCATGATTTGGGATAGGACGCTGTTACTCTTGGTTTTCGGCGTCAGTTTGCACGCGTTAAAAACCTGCTCCAGGCGCGTCACGTGGCGGCGTGTTTCTTCGAGGTGCTGCTGCAGCCCACTGCGAAGCTCCGGCGATTGCGCCGCGCCGATCATCGACGGCAGCCCTTTTTCAACCAGTTTGTTTTCACAATCGTACGCGTATTGCAGCTCGATTTCGAACAGCTCATTCATATCTTTTACGTTGGTAAACATTACCATCTCCTTTTCGCCGGGCGTCGATATTGCAATCCAATCGTTGACTTAAGATCTGGCGGAGTTTGGCGGGTTAACCTTCCCCAGCTCTTTAATTCCAGATATACGCTATTCGGCGCGACGAAAAGAGCGGGTCATTACCGTATTTCACTTTCAGCGATAGGCCTCCCATGACCGCTAAAGCGTACTACCTAACCACGCTGGGCGATTGGCAACGCCACGCCGGCCGTTTCGCGAGTTCGCACTGGCTCGCGTTGGATCAGGCGATTGGCGAGGCGCACGCCCAGAGTGCTGACGCCGCGCCGCACTCCGGCACGCGCATCCTGGTGCTGGTGGAAGCGGACGAAGGCGCGCATCTGGCTCTTGAAGGCGACGCCGCGTTCGAGGCGCTGCCGCACCCGCTGGCGCTGCGGCCGGTTTCTGAAGCGGCGCAAACGGCGCTTGCAGCTATTAGCGTAGCGCCCGGCGCGACCACGTTTGATGCCGCCGAAGCAGCCGCGCGCGTTCACCCGCTCTTGCGTCACCGAGTTTTTTGACGATCCGGATAGGATCGTCATCCTGAGCGGGGTGTAGGCTCGCACGGGGCGCGAAGCGAAGGATCTCTCCTGGCGAAGCGAAAAATCTTTGCAGGCGGCCACATTGCTCGTTCGTGAATACAAAGAATCCGATCTGGACGCGCTGCGGCGCATGCACGCGAGCCAGGGCTTCGATTACCCGATTCCGGATATCGACGATCCAATCTTTGTTTCGAAGCTGGTGCTTGAGGACGACTCAGGATGCGCCGCGATGGCGTCGCTCGCGCGCCTCACGTGCGAAATGTATTTGCTGGTCGACCGGGACGCAGAGCGAGCGAAGCAAAATAGCGGCGGCAAGCTGTCGCACTCCACCTGCTCTCGGGCACAAGCGAGGCAACGCTACGACTGGCTGCTGGCGCTGCACGCCGCCGGCGAACGCGATCTTTTCGCGCGAGGGCTTGACGACGCGCACGCGTGGTTGCCGCCGCCGATCGCGCGGCGGTTTGGACGCAGGCTCGAAGCGCTCGGCTGGATTCGCGACGATGCCTGGAGGCCTTACTGTCGCCGTCTGAACAGTGATTTGTGATTGGTAATTCGTGGCGAGCTCTTATTCGAGGTGGCCAGAGCAACGACTGGAACGATTCGCAAACCGAAGAGCTTTCCATCGCTCCTGGACTACACGGCAGCGCGCATCGCAACACCTATTTGGGAAATAGAGTAAGGGGCGGCTCGGGAGCATTCAGCTCATCGCTCTTGACATGAGGATAAACGAACTTTTGACAAACCAACCCCGCCAACATTCCGCCCATCGCCCACTGGTCCAGGAGCACTAGGGCAGATTGAGGGTAGCCAAGCGTACCGAAAACCACCGCAAACGGTAGGAGAAAGGTCAGGCCAGCCATGCGGCAGATCTTAGGCGACCACTTTCGAATCCTTCCGACGTACGCAAGAGCGGTGCCCGAGCAAAAAACGCCGACGGCCAGGACGCAATAGAAAGCGCATGCGTAACCACTGCGTGTGGCGATGGTCGCATGGTCCGCGCGGGGCAGCGTAGTGAGCCAATACAACCCGCCGAAGGCCACGCCAAATCCGGCGGCCGCCGAGGCGACCCAGCGGAACGAGAACGGTTTTGCTGGCGTAAACATAACGAAATAGTATAACCGGCATGCCGCACGCGCAAGCAAATTTTGAGCGCTGGAGCTACGCAACGGCAGGGGATAGGCTAGGCGCGAAAGTCCCAGGCCCCTCGACCGCAGTGCAGATTCGGCGCACCGGCTTCGACCGAATATAGCGGCGGCAAGCCGCCGCACTCCACAGACCTCGACGCTCGGCGGTGCAGCATTCATTCCGGGGTGGCAGTCGTGGGATCGTTCGACATTAATTCAACAATCTACCACGGCAATTCAACGCGGCAATTCAACACGACGAGGCAGCATTCATACGGCTAGGCAGAAAATAGGGAGGCCTTATGTCACGCGGAGCACAGCACACCACGCGGGCGCTGACCGATCAGCAGCTGGCGCAGCAGAACCAGCTTATCTCGCAATCGAATCAGCAGGGGCAGCAGGACCGTTCGCTGATGTTGCCGACGATCCAGAACCTGCTGACCAGCACCGGGTACACGCCGCAGCAGCAGTCGGCGATTACGCAGCAGAGCATGGGCGCGGCCAACACAGCGTTTGACGCGCTGCGCCAGCGCGCCGCTAATCGCGCCGCGGCCACCAACAACTCCGCTGGCTTGAACGACCTGACCGCGCAGCTCGGCCGCGAACAGGCGCAGACCGATGCAAGTCAAGCACAGCAGAATCAGATCTCTTTCGCCAATCAGGCGCTCAAGGAGCATCTGGCCGGGCTTGGCGCGCTGGGGCAAACCTACGGCATCGACACGAATTTGCTGGGCAAAGCGATGGGCGTCCCGTCGGAGTTGCTCGGAGTGCGCCAGCGTGCGTCAGGCAGTTCCTCGAGCGGGCTTGGCGGGCTATTTGGCGTCGGCTCCAGCATCGCTTCGCTTTTTGGATAAACGCAAAGGATGGCGCGCGGAAGAGCAGCGCTACGCGACCGGCGCCGTCGTTACTTTTACCGAGATCACTGACAGCTTACGCGAGCGGGGTCCGAGGAAAAGTTTGGCAGGAGCCGGTTCAGCCAGCTGCCGTTGATTTCGGTAATGCGAGGGAGGCGAGGAAATCCGCAGACGTAAACGCGATACGCACCCGTCGCCGTCGACTGCAAGATCGACCGTTGGCCGCGAGCAAGAGGTCCAAACGAAAACGAGCCGCCCAGCTTCGTGGTGAAAAGGCCCTCGACGGCGTAGGTGCAGCTATTGGTTACCACGTAGCGTTCAGTAGAGGAGAGTGTAGCTCCAGTGGTAGTCACCGAAATGCACGCGGACTGGGCTCGCGCGCCTGGAACTGCCAATAAGCACAGAACCGTAGCGAGTAATATCCCGGGAAGGCTGAGTTTCACGGTTATTCTCCTGGCCGACTTCGGCGTATCACCGGAGCCAGTGTTCGGCCAAGATCAATACTGGGCGTGGAGTACGGGGCTGGCTATGGTACGGATGTACCAGCCCGGTGGGCACATGCTGAAACAGCCATTGCCGTCCCATTCCACAGCGAGAGCCTGCCCGCGCGCGATACCGGTTCAGCCTCGCGCGAAGGTGCTCCCGCCACTTCTCTTAGCCGTGCTGCTGCGGGCGCGCAATCACCACGGAGCAGTGCACGTGGTGCGCGACGGCCTCCGATACGCTGCCAAGAGTGAGTCGTTTCCAACCCCGCCGGCCGTGAGAGCCGAGGAAAATCAGATCGGGATGCCACTGCTCGGCGAACTCGACGATCGTTTCCTGCGGGCCGCCCTGTTTCACAAGGGGCTGAGCGGCGTATCCGGCTTCCTTCAGTTTTCTCGCATAGCGGTTGACCAGTTCGTGGGCGTAGCTCAGCTTGGCCTGATGCGCGCCTTCCAGGACGTCCTGCGACTGGTAATCGCCGAGCGTAACGTCCACGACGTGCAGCACGCGCACGTCCGCGTGGGCAGGTGGAACTTGGTTCATCAGGGATTCCAGAGCTGTGTCGGAATATTTCGAATCATCGACGGCCAATAAGATTTTCATGGCGTACCTCCGTACCGCGCGCGCTGAGGAAGCGCTGCGTTCGATCCCCGAGAGCATGGTCTGCCTAAAGGGGTAGAAAGGCTATAGCCGCCGTCACAGTGAACTGTGATGTCGGTCACCGTTGTAATCCGTTGGACGCGGCGAGCAGGCTCAGCGGGTGGAAGATGCTGCGCTATGGCGCGGCTTGTCGGTGCCGGCTTTGTTGAACGAGGTCTGTAATTAGCGCCACTCGCGTGTCTAAAAGTACTAGGCGATAGCCTGGTTCATCCCGTGGGGCTTATACCCGATTGCATATACACCCCAACAGGGTAGGATTCCCGACAGTTCTGATAGAGCGGATACATAATGATTTTGGAGATGAAACGCCACTCCGGATTGTTTATGCCCCGCGGGTGGGGAAGGTGATTCGCATTCTGCTGGCGGACGATCACGAGATCGTTCGCATGGCGCTGTCGCAAACGATTTCCGAGTCGGACCCGGAGTGGGAAATCTGCGGGGAAGCGATCGATGGCAGGGATGCCATCGAAAAGGCCAAGGCCCTAAAGCCCAACCTGGTCGTGTTGGATTTTGCCATGCCCATGGTTGACGGCATCACCGCCGCTCGGGAGATCCGAGCTCTGTCTCCTGATATCGCAATTCTGGTCTACACTTTCATGATTTTTCCCAAGCTCGAAGAGATGGCTCACGCCGCAGGCATCCACTCCGTGGTGCAAAAGGCTGATACCGTTGGGCTTCTGGCGGAAATCCGGAAGCTGGTAGCGCCGAAACCGGCGGTCGGCGCGGAATCCGCCTTGGACCAGCCTACAGGCACGAAAAATCGTGCTGCGATCCCCCCGTCGCAGCGAAGCGGCTGCTGACAAATTCTGCTCGGCGCAGAGCGCATCCAGAGTGGGAGCGGCGTGAGTCTCGTCGTACGCGAGAGACCTGGAAAGCAAGTAGGTGCAACTTGGTTCGTATCTTAATCGCAGAAGATCGGCAAATCGTTCGAATGGCCCTGGCTCAAAGGATCGCCGAAGCCGATCCCGATTGGTTTATCTGCGGCGAAGCCATGGACGGCAGGGAAGCTGTTCAAAAGGCGAGCAAGCTGAAGCCAGATGAGGTAGTACTCGATTACGCCATGCCGGTGCTTGATGGCATCCAGGCGGGGCGGGAAATTTTAGCAGCGCTCCCGAAAACCGCTGTTTTGGTCTACATCTTCATGGTTTTCCCCACGATTGAACGTCTGGCGAAACAGGCGGGCATTCACGCCGTGGTTCAAAAAGCGGATACTTCGATGCTGATCGCCGAAATTCGGAGGCTGGTGGCGCCGAAACCGGCGTTCGGCGCGGAAACTGGCAGCGATGGGAACCCGGCGCCAGAAGCCGGCCCGTTCTGAAGATAAGCAGGGTCGTCGGTCCAGCGGTTGTACTTAGAATCACTCCCAATCGCGGCCTATTCTCCGACTGCTCCGAGATCACCCGCGGCTTGTTGCTCCGCGTTTTTCGCTTCGCGCTTACCGTTCGCATCCGGTTTGAACAGACGAATCGCCTTGCTCAGGCTCACGGGCTTGTCTTCGTCAACGGCCTTGCAGCCGGAGAGATTCGTGCTGGTGTGCACACCGGAAACCACTGCGCGTAGGCAGTCGAAATTCACTTCGAGGTTGTGGCTGGCGTGCAGCACCGCCAGGCAATCATCCAGCTCGGTGAATGACGCGCAGGCGTCCGTGGCGGTGGCAGCCGGCGACAGCAGGCCCGAAGCGCGTAGTTTCGGCGTAAGCTTTTTCTCGATATCAGGGCGGTTGGCGGCCGGCTGCGTGGAATCGGGATCCTTCTTGAGCCACTTCATCGGATTCATGGAACGCGAACTGTCTTGAGCGGCAGCGGCCGCGCCGCTTCCTGCTGGCCCTTGCGCTGCAACGCGCGCGGTGCCGGCAGTCAGAAAAAGTATCACACTGAAAATCAGAATTGCCCCAAGACGTAGCGATGTGCGTTTGCTCATCTGTTTTACCTCGCTGTAGGCAATCAACGCCGATTCGGTGCGTTGGCTTGCACCGCTTATCCAGTGGACCATAAGCGGGCGGGGAGGGCGCGCGCGCCGCAGCAGTACTACTCGAATCGGTCACGCTGTCCTTTCGAACAGGTAGGACGCTACTGCAAGAGTGAGCTTAGAAACCGTTGCCAGCGGTTTCGTTGTAGACCGGCTTCGACGTCGGGCGGGATGCGGGGGAGCGATTTCATCAGAGTCTTGCTGACCCCACGAAAGAATCCAGCTTTGCCGTCGATCCACCTGGCGTGGATATCGAAATTCTCCTCCGTGCAGATCGAGCAAAACGAGAAATCCACAAGATAGTGCTTGCCAAAAATGCCGTACAGGAAATCCCAAGTGACAGGCACCCGCCACGTGGGTAAGCGATACGGCTGGAATACGGCGCGATAGTGGCGGCCGTGCGCCGGAGCGGCGCACACGATACAGCGATCCGGGAGCGACGCATCTCGAAGCAAAACCAAACATCCGAAGGAATCGTGATACGCGCCCTCGATAGCTCCGATTCAAGTGTTGAAGAGCAAGTCTCGAATAAGTTCATCCAAGCTGGCCGAATTTCCGCAACCGTACCGCCAGAGGGAATTGAGATGAGGCAATTTTTTTCGCGCGCCTCGACGCGCCGGACTGCGCGTTTAACATTCGCGTCGATAACGGCAGCGCTTGCGATGTTCTGCGGCACAGACGCGTTCGCGCAGCAGAGTCAGTCTACTTATTTGCGCTGGACGGCCAGCACGAGCGCGCCGGGGAATCCTTCGCTCACTTACAACGTGTATCGCGCCACTTCGTGCGCGGGCACGTTCACGAAAATTAATGCCGCGGCGGTCAGCGCCACCACGTATCTCGATAATCAGCCGGCGCCGGGTAGCTACTGCTATCAGGTGACCGCGGTGCTGAACAGCGCCGAAAGCGCCCCTTCAAACGACGCGACTGCCACGATCCTGCCGATTCCGTCGCAACCGCAACAGACGTCCGCGGCGTCGTCGACGTCGTCTGCGTCGCAGCCGCCCGCGTCAGCGAAGGCTCCGTGCGCGCACGGAGGCGATCTGGTCGGCTGGATTCGGTGCGTAGCCGACAAGGCGCGCGCGACATTTGCGCCGCCGCTGCCCGTGCACTGACGCATTGCCGCTCGGCTCCTTGTTGTAATTCCGAGGTCTGCTGCGCGAAATCCGAAAAACAGACGCATATCGACGAAGAGTCTTCTTCTCTCGAAGCGTCGCCAACCGCGCGCGAAGAAGGAACCTTCCGGGCGCAAGACGCCCCTCAGAATCACACCGGTGGTCACCGGCGCCCTGGTGCAAGTGCCATCTGGAGTGCGGCGGCTTTCCTCCGCTACGAGCATTCGCGGATGAATACAAACGCAAATCCGGACTGCGGTTTGCCCGCAAATGGGCGCGCTCGCCCACGTCAGGCGCCGGGGCGCGCGCAGCCTCACATCTGCAACTGGATCAGTCCATTGCGCTGCTGCGAAGCCGCTGAAATTGTTTTCGAAAGCGGATTGGGTTATTGCCGGGCGCACGCCGCGACCGTGACGGTCAATCGCGAATGGCTGCGGCAGTTTTTTGCCAAATGGCAAGACGAGCGAGCGGCGCGAACACTCGGGCAGGAACCAAAAGCACTCTCGCATTTTTAGCGGGCAAATCGAAGGAGATCTCTATGTGGCAATTTTTGCTGGCGCATCGCGCTGACGCGGAGCTGATCGGCGTCTGCTGGATCGCGGTGCAGATCGCCGCGGGCATGCCCACGCCGCGCGACGCATCGAACACGGCCTACAAGTGGGCGTTCAACGTGGCGCATTCCTTCACGAATCTACCGCGCCTGCTCGCCACCGCTTTTCCGGAAGTGAACTGGGTTGCGGCGCTATTCGGCGTGCCGGCAAGCGATCCCGGAGTTAGGCCGGCAAGCACGACAAAAGGACAAATCACGGGTGGAGGCCCGGCCAAATGAAATGGGACATCGTGTTTCACGTAGGCGATTTGGTTTTGCAAGCGTCGATTGCGTGGGCGGTGATTCCGGTGGCGTTGCGCGTGATGGCCGTGCTGAAAGATTTTCCTCCACATCGCCACGAAGCCAACGGCACGATTCGTTACCCGCGCGGATTTGAGCCGGGGCGCACCGAGAAAATATGAGGCTGGAGCTCGTTCGCGACCGGCAGACGCGGCAGGGAACTACCGGGCATCTTTTTCTGGGCGCGTCTGGCGTCCGTGTGCCTGACAAACGCGTGCCTGGCGGCTTGGCCGCGGAAAACTCAATGGATACGCCAAACGCGAACGCGCCGTTTTGCGTCACGCTCGAACGTCCCGCTGTGCGCTTCGGCGATCCGCATCCGTGCATTCCCGCCGGCGAATACCGCGTGGTGCTCTACGAGTCTCCGCACTTTGGGCGGACGATGCCGCTGCTCGCGGATGTTCCAGGCCGCAGCGGGATCGAGATTCATTGGGGCAATTTCGTCCGTGATTTCGAAGGATGCATCGGAGTGGGCGCCTGGCGCGGACAAATGCCCGACGGTAGCCCCACGATTTGGAGCTCTCGCGAAACCTTCGATCGGCTTTTTTGCGCGATCGAGCCTGCGCTTCTTCTCGCGCTCGAAAGCGAAGCGGAGGCGTGCGTCATCAACATTCGCGACCCGCAACCGCCGGTGCCGCTCGCCGATGTGTCATTCACGCGCGAGGCCGCGCCGGAGGGTGCGTGATAGAGAGGGCTGTGGCGTTGTCGCGCGAACACTCCATCCTCCCCCGTGGCGCGGACCCGTGTGTTCGTACGTGTTTAACGCTTGGTCGCATAACACACGCCACGAAGACGCCGAAGCGTTCCCTCCTCGGCGCAAAATAGCAGCGGCAAGCCGCCGTACTAGACCTCCCGTACAAACTGATTTTCGCATTGGCACGCGCGGGAAATCCTCGCGTGTCGCCACAAAGCAAAAACTCGACAAACCCAATTCGGAGGATCACACATGAAACGAATGGCAATCTCTGCTGCACTCGCGGCCGTTTTTCTTTTCGCGGGACTCGCAGCGGCACAAACCACCACGCCCACAACGGAACCTTCCGCGCATGCGTCCACTTCCACTTCGGCGACCAGCGCGCCGCCCACGAATCAAGGCAGCTTCTCCCTTAGCGCGCAGGCGGTGGCGCTGCCGGGTGGCGGACAAACCGTGGCGGCCACGGACGTAGGTTTCACCAAAGCGATCACGCCGAATTTCTCGTTGCGCGACGACAACATTCTGGCGCCCTCGAACGGAATGCAGTTTTATGGCGGCGGCGGAACGTATTTTCTGCCGACCAGCGTCCTGTCGAAGACGTTGCTCGATCCCAACTCGCTGCAGCCGTACCTGACCGCAAGCATTGGCGTCGATCGCATCGTGCCGGCGAGCGGCCCGTCGCAACAGCACATCGCAGTGTTGGTTGGTGGCGGACTCAATTACAAGCCGGCGAGCGGCATGTGGGTCAATCTTTTCGAAGCTCGCTACGCCCGGCTGCCGGGACTCGCGAACAATACGGCGATCGTCAGCAGCGGCTTCACGCTGAACTTCTAGCCATGGCCGACCAACTCACTACCGCGCAGATTCAGCAGGCGGAGAAAAACGCCGCCGCTGAGGGCTTTTGGCACCGCGTTGCCGTGGCCGCTGATCAGGACCTCAATGTTGACTCGGGCGGCTTGCCCGACGAGACGATTAGCTCGCGCGTGCGGCGCATCTGCAACACGCATCCGCGCTGGGGCTGGAATCCCGGCGTATGGCTCGCAAAATCGCTGAACGCTGGACTCAACCTGATTCAGGGCAACCACGGCCAGCGCGCGCAATCCGGAGATTTGGAGCGCGCACTGAAAGTTGCTGCGACGGAGTCCGAGTCGCTGGGAGTCTCGGTGACTCCCGTTAGGAATGTGATGAATGAAGAAACCGCCATCGGGCTGCCTGACGCGCCTCTACAGATTGCAGCGGCGAATCCTGCGGACGGAGGCACCGCTGGTGCCGACGCCACACATGCAAGCTGTCTTCCTGAACGGAGCGAAGGATCCCTCTTCCGCGCGGCGCGCGAAGACGCCGCACAGCCGGGCGAGAATACGCCTGACCACATAAGTCCGGATCCTGAATTGTGACCACGAAACGCACGGTCGAGCTGCTCGAAGCTGCGGCACTTATCGCGGCAATTGTCGCCCTGATCGGACTCATCGGAATCGAAGGCAGCGTGCGGCAAAAACTGCCGTCGATTTTGACCAGCGCGCAAAGCGCCGCACAGAAGTTCGCGTCGGCCAGCCGTTCGCTGAGCGATGCGGCTCGCAAGCAAGACCGCTACCTGCAGCAAACTTCGCGCGAGCTGAATAAAACCGTTGCCGACGCGCACGACCTGCTAGTCCATACCGATTTCGCACTCAACGGGCGCCACGGCCGCGGCGGCCTTTTGCCGTCCGCGAGCGCCATGCTGACGAACCAGCAGATGCAGCTTGACGTGATGGAGGCGCAGGCCACAAAAGCGCTGGCCGACTTGGACGCAGCCGAGCAACAGGCGCAGCCGATCCTCGTTTCTCTTAACGAGGTGGCTCGCAACGGCGTGCTAGCCGCACGCAACGTCTCCGATGCGGCGGAATTCGCTGCTAAGACGGCAGGGAATCCGCGTATCGCGGAAAGCCTGCAGAGGCTCGATCTGGCCCTGGCCGAGTCGGACGCGACCCTAACGAACTTGGAGTCGATCAGCGCTAGCGGGAGTCGCGACGCCGCAATGATCGAAACACGCCTCCGCCAGGCTCTCAAACCTGCCAGCTTACTCAAAACCGCGTTGCTGCGCGCGCTTGGCGTGGCCGCCCCAGCCGCGGCAATCGCTTCAACCGTGCACTAGTTTGGCGAAGATTGGGTGGCGCTCGCTACATGCGACCATGTTGTAGACAGCGATTGGGGTTGAGTGCGAGTGAAATGGTTTTTGCAGAACGCTCGCTGACGTCGAAACGCCGCAAGGATATCTACACGCCGTGAGTCAGCTTGGCATTTTTTTGGCTGCGCCGGGAAACGACGCGGTGCAGGTTTCTCCGCACGCACCGCCTCGACGGGGGAACTCGTCACGCGGCAGGCCCGGCCATCGCAAGCCCGGTGTGCGCGGAGTCGGCCGCCGCGAGCTCCCCAGTCGAACGGTTCGGGTGCGAGCAGGGCATGCTTGCGCCTGGCTCCAGCGGCTCAGGCTCTCGCACTTACCCATGCATCGAGTCGATGAGAAACTCTCGGCGAACATCTGCCAGTTTTTCGACCTGGCTGGCGTCTCTCCAGGGCGCCGCCCCCGCAATTCGACAACCTCGCGTCCTTGGGTGGGCTGGCGTTGTCCTGCGAGTTCTTCGTCCACCGATCAGTAATCGTCGTTATAAACAAAGATGCCGCTCGGACTGCGGTGGAACGCAGCGAACGCCGAAGCGGCGCAACAGGCTCCACAGCGGCGGAAGTAACCCTAGCCTGGATTATTCGTTGATTTCAGTAGCGGAAAAAGAAAGGATGCTCTAGAAGGTGCATGAACACTGGGTTTTCTGAGAACCCAGTACACCATTTTGGAGCATCCCAAAGGTGACAACTCGTCGTATATCACAGTT
>DATLSB010000175.1:0-9453 GCA_035534415.1 Candidatus Dormiibacterota bacterium
CGGTTCTTCGGGTGCCTTCCTTGGCGATGCGGGCCAAGCTTTACGGTTTTCATTTCTGGCTCGAAGACGGGGTTTTACTTCCCCTCGACGGAGAGCACGAACAGCGCACTTTGCGGTTGTTGAGCAACGGATGACCCTACACGGGTCTTAGGAGGCAGTGGTTATGGCGGCAAATAAGTCTCAAGGCAGTTTTTACACCTTGTTCTTGGTGGCGGCCACAGTTCTGTGCGCCGGCCTCTTCGAATGGTCGGGCGGCTTGGGCAAACTCCTGTTCGTGATCGGCGTCATTGGCCTGATCGCGAGTCTTTTGGGAATGCTCAAGATCAAGCCGCTTGAGGGCAGGACCGCGCTGAAATCCAGCCCCCTGGGGATGAAATTGATCGGCGCGTTCATAGCTGCTTTCGGTTGGGTCATTACTCTGTTTGGGATGCACATCACGTCCAGTGTCGGCGGACGCATGGTTCTCGCGTTAATCGGCATTGCCGTCAGCTTGTTCGGGATCATCGTGGTTTTGCCCGCGGCTTTCAACAAGAACGCGGTTTGGAAGACCTGAAATCGCCGGCCTTTCAGCGGCGGACAAAACTATCTCATGGAGAGGACATGAAGAAGCTTATTCGTGGTAGTTGTTGGACACTTTGTATCGTTCTCGCGTGTCTTGCGATCAGCGTAGGCGCCCACGCACAAGCGCCTGCGGTACCGGCTGACGCGGAACTCAAGAGCGCATTGGCTAAGGCCCCATCTTCGGCGGATTTGGCCAAAGGCGACCCGGGCGGCACCATCACCGGGACGATGAACGATGTTCCGGTGGCGGATTCGAAAGCCGGCCCGACCGTATCCGACGTGGGCAACCAAGTCGGACAGAACAAGATCGCCATCAACTTTGTTTGGACCCTGATCACCGGCTTCCTGGTTATGTTCATGCAAGCCGGGTTCGCGATGGTGGAATCCGGCCTGTGCCGCGTGAAGAACGCCAACCACACGTACATGATGAACTTCATGGTGTACGCCTGCGGGTTGTTCTCGTACTGGTTATGTGGGTTCGCCATACAACAAGGAGGCTCAGCCGGCAACGGCAACTTAGGTGGCCTCGGCCCTCTTACGGCCGAGCACACCTGGTCGTTGTTCGGCAAAACCTGGGGACTTTTCGGCGGAACGGGATTCTTCCTCTCCGGCCACACGTATGACGTCGGAGTCATGGTTCTGTTCCTCTTCGAAATGGTGTTCATGGATACCGCCCTTACGATCGTCACCGGTGCGTGCGCGGAACGCTGGAAGTTTTTGGCCTTCTGCGTGTCCTCCACGATCATGGGTGCCCTCACCTATCCGATCTACGCTAACTGGGCGTGGGGCGGCGGCTGGCTTTCTCAGCTCGGCGCTAACAATCAGCTCGGACACGGCTATTGCGATTTTGCCGGTTCGGGTGTTGTGCACGCGGTCGGCGGAATCACCGCTCTGGCGGTTTCAATGATCGTCGGACCGCGCATTGGCAAGTTCAATCGCGACGGTTCCGGCAACCCGATCATCGGCCACGACATTTCGGCCGTCCTGATCGGCTGCTTCATCTTGGCCTTCGGCTGGTTCGGGTTCAATCCCGGTAGCACCCTCGGTGCTTCCGCGGCCGGCAACCTCCGGATCGGCACCATCGCTGTGGACACCATGCTCGCCGGTTGTACGGGAACCTTCGGCGCCATGCTCTACATGTGGATGAAGAACGGCAAGGTGGACGCTTCCATGAGCGGCAACGGCCTGCTGGCTGGCCTCGTCGCCATCACCGCACCCAGCGGTTTCGTTAGCACCGTGGGTGCTTGCATCATCGGCTTGATCGCGGGCGTGCTGGTCTGCTGGAGCGTCGCTTTCATCGAGAACGTGATGAAGGTTGACGATCCTGTCGGCGCCGTTTCCGTCCACGGTACATGCGGATTGTGGGGCGTTCTCTCGGTCGGCTTGTTTGCTGACGGTACTAGCAACTACGGCGGCGCGTGGAACGGCGTCGCTGGATCGGTCACCGGGCTTTTCTACGGTGATTCGAGCCAGCTCGTCGCCCAACTCGTCGGCATTTCCACCTTGATCGGCTTCGTCTTCACTTTCAGCTTCGTGGTGAACCTGGTGGTCGATGCATTCGTCGGCCAGCGCGTTTCCGTCGAAACCGAAGTTGCCGGTCTGGACCTGCCGGAAATGGGACAGCTCGGATACCCCGAGTTCGTCTTCAAGCCGGAGCCCGATGTTCTGCTCAATGCGGAAAAGGGCTACGCAGTCGCTTAGTTCGAGTTAGCTGTGCACCCAGGTTGGCAGGGCGCGCCTCGGCCACGCGCCTTGCCTTCCCGGGATGTTTGACACGAAAGATTTCGATTCAAAGTCCATTGGCTGCAAGATAGGAAGGCTAGAAAAACATGAATACCGCAATCATACCGACGAACGAATCGATCCAATCTCAGCCAAACGCGTCCGCTCCGCTTTCGCTCGCGCTTGTCCCGCGGAGCGCGCAGCAGAATCTATTGCGCATGTTTGCCGATCCGCGCGTGCTCTCCAAAGAAGAGACCGCGCAGCTCGTCGAGCAATTGGGAGACTGCGTCGATCAGAATCCAGAAGTCTGCGACCTTCGCGTAATCTACGGCATGGCTCTGTGCGTGAATTTGGAACCGCAGGAAGCTATGGAAGAGCTTGGCGAAGCCGTGCGGCTGAATCCCAATAGCTACATCGCCCACCTAAAGATGGGCGAACTGTGGATGCGCTTGCGCGTCATGCCCAAGGCCGAACACCACACCCACGAAGCCGCCATGCTGGCGCAGAATCTGGCGCAATCCGATCTGGCGCGTCGGCAGGCCGCCACCATTCGAACCATGATGCAGCACGGCATCGAACGCGGCGGCTACGGCTACAAAACGTGGATCTCGTTTTCGAGGCTGCGCCGCCTGTTCACGCGCCGTCATCAAGAGGAACTTGCGCCCATCGAAGCTCAATAACTAGACGATGCAACCGGCCCTTCAACTTGCCCTGCTGTTGGCGATTCTGCTGCCGTCCGTAAAGCTTGCGGCATCGCTCTGCACTCGCTTCGGCATTCCGCCCATCCTCGGGGAACTCCTCGTCGGCGTCGTGTTCGGCCCCGGCCTGCTCAACCTGCTGCATTGGCCCTTTTTCCATGGTCCGCAGGCCTCCGACACCCTCATGCTCCTGGCGCAAATCGGCGGATACGTGCTGATGTTCATCGCTGGACTCGAAACGGACATCGAGCGCATGCAGGAAGCCAGCATCACCGCATTCTTCGTCGCCCTTTCCGGAGTGATCTGGCCATTTGTGCTCGGAGCCGGAGTGGCGCATCTGATGGGACTTTCCTGGACGGTTTCCTGTTTCCTCGGCGGCGCGCTCACGGCTACCAGCGTTTCCATCTCCGCGCGTACGTTGATGGATGCTGGAAAGATGTCATCGCCAGAAGCCACCGTAATTCTCGGCGCTGCGGTGATCGACGATGTGATGGGCCTGTTTGTTCTGGCCATCCTGGCCGCTTCCACCACCGCATCGCACGGCGAAGTTTTCGGCGTGGCGCCGAATGCCAGCGTCTGGCTGCAAAACCGCTTTCCGCTGGCGGCCGCGCATCCGTTGCTGGTGCAGTTGGCCGCCATCAGCGTGTGCGTCGCGATTTATTTCGTCATTGGCTACGGAGCGGCCAAGCGCTGGCTCAACCCGCTGGTTCTCCAGTTAAGAAAACTCACCGCCAGTGAAGCGGTCCCCAGTTGCGTCTTCGCGTTGGTTCTGCTCTACGCTGTTTCCGCGGAATGGTTCGGCAGCGTCGCTGGAATTACCGGAGCCTATTTGCTCGGTTATGTTTTCGCGGGCTCGGAGCTGAAAGCCGATGTGGAGCGCAGCTTCTACGCCCTCGGTCACGGCCTGCTGATCCCTCTGTTCTTCATTTCTTTGGGAATTTCCAGCGACTATCGCGCGCTGGAGGGCCACTGGGGCTTGATGTTTTTGATCCTGCTTGTCGCTGTGATCGGTAAGCTTTTCGGCTGCGGCATTGCCGCGCTCGGCTCCGGCATGGACTGGGTGCGCAGCCTGCGCATTGGTTTCGGCATGATGTCCCGCGGCGAGGTTGGCCTGATCGTAACCGCCATGGGCGCGAGTTCGGGAATTTTCGGCCGTCCCGAAATTGCCGTCATGGTGGCCGTGGTTTTGCTCACCACGCTTCTCACTCCAGTCGCGTTGCGCGGCGCGTATGCGCTGAAGTCGCCGCAAGATATGGAGGAGGGCCTCACCGATACCGGCCCGAAAGATGCGCCGCAGAAGCAGGTGTCGATGTCCGTTGGCGCGGAGCCCGGCTCGCCAGAGGCCTCATCGAACGATTCCAGCTTCAGCATCGCTGTTGAGCCCTCTTAGAGTGCAGGCAATTTCACTTTTCGATTAAATCGGCGGAATTGATGTTGTAACCGTACAGCAGCGGGCGTCCATCGTTGACGTGCCAGATGAATTGCTCGGTTCCCGATCCCGCGGAGAAAGTCGTGTTGTAGGTAAGTGTGATGGTCGTTCCCTGGCCGGCGTACCACGCCGCATTCCATGTGCGCATGTCCGATTGGCGCACCGTTCCCAGCTTGCGATGCACGGCATCGAGCAGCTTGGTGAAATCCGTTTCCGTCGTGATTCTCCGCAGCTTGGGGTCCGCAGCTTCGTAGAGAGCCGTGTACTGCCCGGCGTCAAGCTGCGAATGGAATTCCACGACCGCCTGCTTCGCCGCGGCCGTATCTTTCGTGGCCGAACCGCACGAGCACATCGCCAGCAGTGCGAGCGAAACCAAGGCCCCCCATCCAGTCCGTCGCGCGATCGAGTTTCTCCCCGTCGAATTCATCATCACTCTGCCTCCGGCTTCGATCTGAGCGGTAAACCAACCTGATGAATTGTAGCGTCCGTGTCTGGCGAGATCGATTTGTCTGGAAGCTTATGTTCCTAAATGGGTAATGCAGGGTAGATCGGTGGCCAGCACGATGCAGTTCGCGGCCGGCGACGCTTGAACTGCTTCTCTGACTGAATTATTGTGCAGTAGAAGTTTCCGTGAGGGCAGCCATGCGTCGCTCGGTTATCGATTGGATCCTTTTAGCGGGGTTTATTCTGGGACCATGCAGTTTTCCGGCCATGGCGCAATCCAAGCGTCCGAAGCCATCTCCCGAGCAACAGGCTTGCGAAAAAACCGGCAAAGCGTATTTCGACAGTCTGCACCTGAAAGGCGGAAGCCTATTCGGCACTCATTACGACCCGCTTTCGCAGGCCTGCGAAGCTGAATACGTGGTCATCGCCGATCACGTGACGCAGCTCTCGATTGACGATGCCATAAAACGCGAAAGCCTTGCAATGTACCGCGCCTCGGAAAAAACCGGCGAAGTGACGAAATGCTACGTGCTCTCCACGCGCTGCCAATCGGAAGGCGTTTTCCTGGACCTTTCGGCCAAAGTATTTCGCTGGGTTACGTTCTAAATAAACTCATCTCGCCGCGTGGCTGCTCTTCCGCCGGCGCAGTGCCCGCCGAAGGTCTCCCGTTCGCCAAAAAGCGACCGACACGAGAAGCCAGATCCCGAGCGCCACAAGCAAAGTCACCGCGGCGTTCCATTCCGGAAGAACCTTCCACACCAATGCGCCAAAGCACATCAGCCCAATGCTGCCCCACGCAGCGCCTCGCGCGTCGAGCGCCGATAACAGCCGGCCCCGGTGCGTGTGCGGCAACCCCGCCGCCAAACAAAAATCGCACGCCGTAATCCGTTCAGGACGTTTTCGTGATCCTCGAAAGTTTGAGATGAACTCTCATGAGCGCTTATCGCCAAACCACCGCCCAAATTCCGATGGCGCACGCCAGCCAAACGAAAATTGCCGATGCCGCCGCCTTCAGCGCGTGCAAGCGGTATTTCGCCTCAGCCGCAAGTTCACGCAGGAATAAAGGAAAAAAGCGAACCCGCCGACTATCATTGAACGCGCTTCGATGGCGGCGTACGGTTTGCCTCGCGTGAAAATCGTAAGACTCAAGGTCGCCAGAGCAACGGACCGCGCCGCCCCGAAAATTCCCGCGAAGCTCTTCGGGTTGAGCACGTCTCCGATCACTGCGAATATCGACACCAGCAGTCCGCCAATCACAAACCGTATTGCAAATTCCATGGCACCGCCGCAGGCGCCGTCCGAAAAACCACGCCATCTTCCGAATTCAAATTACGACTCTGCGCTGTCCCCGTCCACATCGTCAAAGTCTCCACATCGTCGAACGTTCCCCAAGGGGCGCCCGAAGGCCCGCTCTCGAGTTTCAAGACGCGGCGTCGGTCAGGCGTCGCTCCGCAGGACCCCCTAGGCCGAATTGCGGTTTTCCCTCTATTTTGCCCGTCGAACATCTCCTATATAGCTTTTAGGCTGGTACTGTAGCTTCGGCCGATCGTCCCGTCGTTGCACGCGAGCCGGTTACGTTACGCCGGAGGGCCATATGATTGCTGGCTGCATCGTCTTCGGAGCGATTCTGCTTTCCATTTTCGTTTCGGCGGCAAGAAGTTTTCCTGATTTCGTGAGGCGCATGCGAATCGCATTGTACTTCGCAGAGGGGGTACCGTTTCCTGGCGTCCGACCGGGCCACCGGGAGCTCGGCGCGTGATCGAATTTCCCCTCGGTCGAGTCTCGTTCTGATGGTTCAACATCCAACCTCGTGGAGTTCCCATGGAGAAACACTGCACAATGCGAAAAGTACTGAAGTTCTCAGCCAAAGTTTTTCTGGTTTACGTCGTCGCCAAAAACATCCCGGATCTGATTTGCTACGTCAAAATCAGCACCATGTAGCCGCTTTCGACTCTTCGTCATTCTGAATCGGTGTCCGCTACCACCTGCGCATGGCCCAGGAAGGCCACCAGAGACACGCCTCCCACGACGTTGCCGAGCAGCGTAGGCACGAAGAACTGCGCAAAATATTCGTGCCACGTCGACGCCCCCTGCACCACCAGGAACAGCATCTTCACCGATCCCGCGATCACGTGGTTGAACCCGCCCAGTCCGATGATATAGGTGATGATGATAATGATGCTCACGCGGGCTGATTCCGCCGCCGGAAGCAGCCAGACCATCAAAGCGATCAGCCATCCGGCGAATATCGCCCGAACAAAGATCACAGCCCATCCGCCCTCCGCGCCGCCTCTGCTGACATCCTGCATGGCCTGGTAAATGTGCGGCGTGAAAATCGGGACGCGGGCCACCGTGAGCGCAAACAGATATGCTCCCACCAGGTTCGCGCCCAGCACGATTCCCCAAAGCCGTAGCACTCCCAACGCAGTTTTTGCGTCGCGATTTGAAAATAGCGGCAGCACCGCCGTCAGCGTCGTCTCCGTGAAAAGTTGCTGACGCCCCAGCACCACGATTAGAAATCCCACGCTATATCCCAGTTTCGAAGCGAGCGGCGTCCACAACGCTTTGGGAAGGTATGACGACAGCAGCCCTTCGGCCACCAGCGAAAATCCCATCGATAGCCCTGCGGCGAATCCCGACCAGCCCAGCGCGGACCACGACCGTTGCAGTTCCTGCTCGCCCTCGCGCCGGATGGTCTCATGGACGATGTGCGCGCCGATCGCCACGCGCTTTTGCACTTGCTGCTCTTCGATGCGCGAAATCTGCGGCGCCGGTGCTGGCGATGGAGCTGGCTCTCGTTTCTTTGCTTGTGCACACATCCGCTTGTACCTTCCGATCCTGAACCGTTCTTCGTGTTTGCCCTCAGCAGCTGAGAAGACAGTGCCCTCACATGACGCACTTTCGCAGTGGCCGATAACAACCTGCGTTGTTGGGAATTGCTTGGGCTTCGCCTAAATGGGAGTCTCGATCCTTATCGCAGCCGCAAGTTAAATGGGACGAACTCGTGGCGCCTCGGACGCCTCGCGTCAGGCTAAACAAGTTGTATGCTGGATCGAATCAGGTGAAAACCGCATTTCGAGGCGGGAGCATCGCAGGGACGAATCGCCTGGCGGACGCCGACATTCTCGGCGTCCGCCCGCCAGGAATGCTGCAAGCGTGTTACATCCACTTGTCGATGGATACGCTCCTCAGGTAGCTCATATTCGCAACCTGATAGTACGGATTGGTCTCACCGCCTACGACCACCATGTTGATCATCTCCGGCTTGGGCCAGTGCGGGATCAAGTCGTCAGGTTTCAAGTTCGCCGCTTGCGGTCCACGCAACGAGAATCCGCCCGTGAACAGCATCGTCTTCGCATCCTTCACCGTCAGAGTCGTGTTCTTTTGCAGCCAGTCGGCGAGGTCTTCCTTGGTCTTGTGCCCTCGCTGGACAAGCGCCTTCGCCACCAGCGGGTCGAGCACTCCCAACGCGCCGAAAATCGACGTCATCGGCTTGAAGTTGGACACCAACCCGTCATCAAACGCTGGAACTGGCGTCACAGCGCTGCCCAGTCCGCCCTGTCCCTGCGCGATGCCGTACCCAAAGAACACGCTCACCACGTTGTCGCTGGCCTTAAAACCTTTCTGCACGTGGAAAGGCGTCCAGGGGCTGTCCTTCTCGTTCTCCACAATGATCAGATTGTTGAAGCTGATCACGTTGCCCTGCGTGCCAAGATACGTTTGGCCCGCCTGGCCGCAGTTTCCGCAGTTTTTGGACACCATCGTCCACGCGCGGCCGATCGTTGCATTCACGTCGGAAAACGGTCCCATCGCTCCGATGCCGTAATTCATGTTGAGCGTATCGCGGAGGGGACCGTTGATAACCGCGGCGGTTGCGAACGAATTCGTCGAGCTGGATAGCGATGGCAGCCCGCTCGACGCGATTGCCAGCACCACCGGCAAATACGACGGATCGCATCCAGCCATCACCGCGCTGATGGCCACGTGCTTCACCGTGAATTTCCAGTTGGGATACAGTCCGCGCGCCGGCGTCAATTCGCCGACCATTTCGTCCGGATGATGGCTCGTGCCTTTCAGCATCGCATCCACTCGTTCTTCCGTCGGGATCACGATGGTCATGAAATCGGTCATGCCGTTGTTCATGTAATATTTCTGCAGGCCATCCAGCGTGCCGGAGAATGTCGCCGGACCAACGGACGGCGTGAACGATCCTGTTTTCGTATTAGCGTCGGTGAGTGGCTTGGTCAGTGCATTGATCACTTCCGGCATCAGCGGCTTGTGCGTAACTGGATCGTCGCCTTCCAGGTAGGCGTACATCTCCGCCGGTGACTTTCCCCACACCGGATGCGGCGTGTAGCAGATTCGCAGGCTCGGCATGCCTTTGTTCTGCGCGGTATTCTCCGCCAAATCATGAAACGCGATGGTGACCATCGGCGCTGTCGGAATTCCCATCTTTTCGTACTCTATGCAGTGACCCACGGTCGCTGGGGTGCACGTGCTTCAATGCCCGATGGCCATGATCACGCCGTTGGCGTGCGCCTTGATTTCGGCGTTGAGCGCTGGATCCTCTTGCGTAAAGCTTCCGGCCTTCAGCCGGTA
>DATLSB010000176.1:0-68831 GCA_035534415.1 Candidatus Dormiibacterota bacterium
CACCCTTCACAGGCAAAATCGAAGAGCGGTTCCCCGGCGAGCGGAACGGGGTCGCAGGTAAATCCGAATTCACTCCTGCTGCCGGATTCGACGAAACCGACCTTCAAAATCCCGGAGCCGGAACTGCGAAAGCCGGTCACGGTGATCGCTTACGGCGACATGCGGTTCACGAATCCGAAGGAGAAAATAGCCACCGATCCGAAAATACGAATGGAGCTGGTGCGGCGCGTTGCAAAGGAACGGCCGGACGTGCTGCTGCTGAACGGCGATGTGCCGTACCACGGCGGCGTGAAAAACGATTATTTGGTTTATAAAGACGAGACGCGGATTTGGCGCGTGGAGCATCTGCGCGTTTTTCCCGTGCTCGGCAATCACGAATTTTACGGTTGTGCGCCAGCGCAATGCCTGGAGAACTGGTGGAACACATTTCCGAAACTGAAGGACCGACGCTGGTATTCGGTGCAAGTGGGAACGAGCATTTACGTGATCGCGCTGGATAGCGATGATTCCCTGGAATCCGGCAGCCGCCAGATCAAGTGGCTCACCGGCCAACTCGATTCCCTTTCTCCCTCAATCAAGTTCGTGATGATCAACCTGCATCATCCGCCGGTGGCCGATCCGAACCCGCCCAGCGTCAAGGACAAGGTTCCGCGCCCGAATGAAATCGCGTTGAGGAATTATCTTCGCGTGGCGGCACAGGCGCAGAACGCGAAGTTCGTGGTGACCGCGAGCCACATCCACAACTACGAACGGTTTTATCAGGATAGCGTGATGTACCTGGTGACTGGCGGAGGCGGAGCCGTGCCCTACCCGGTAATCCGGACTCCTGGCGATCTCTACAAGGACCCGAAATTACCGAATTACAACTACGTGGAGTTCGTGCTGCAAGGAAATGTGCTGCGCGGAACCATGTACCGGCTTTCGAGCAAGGGAACCTGGCAGGCGAAGGATACGTTTGACCTGAAATTCTAACAAGCGGGATCAATCAGTTTCCGCTACGCTGCGGGTCGCGGGCGGCGCGACATGACGAACCGCCGGGCGATCCTGAGGACTTCGCCGAAGTTGAAATTCACCAGGCGCGCGGGCCAGAAGAGTTCGGACTTGTCGCAGACGGTGGATTCGCTGTATTTGACGATTTCGCCTTGTAGACCCGCGTCGGGCGCGACTGGTTGGCCATGTTCAACCCGCGCGATGCGTTCGCGCAAATCGCGAGCTTCGCGAATGTGCTGGGCGACCGTGCCGGCGCGCTTTTTCGAGATGCGCCCATAGCGCAGCTTCAGCGAGTTAAGCTGCTCCGCCGCGTCATAGGTGGCGTCGACCAATTCCGCGCGCGTCATCCAACGCGTTTCGTAATTCAGAATACGCTCCCAAGTGGGCTGAACGAGAAGCTGGCGGTGTTCCTCCAGGGTGCGGGCGAAAAGGCGATAGCCGAAGCGTTCCGGGTCTTCAAAGATGCGGCTGCCGGGATCGATGAACGGGCCCATCGGCGAAATAAAGCACGACAGCCGCCGGTCGCTCATTTGGAAGAGGCGCTCGCAGTAAGCGATCGTGTCGAGCACCGACTGGTAGGTTTGGCACGGCAGGCCGATCATGAAGAAGACATCGACGCGCGAGCAGCGCAAGCGCAGTGCTTCCTTAAGAAGGCCTTCCATTTTCTCGTTGTCGTAGGAAGGCTCGCCATCCTGCGCTTGCCGGACCGCGTGTTCGTGGCTCTCGGGACTGAGTTCCATGCTCCAGTGCGGCACGGCCGCGTCAATCTGATGTAGAAATTCGGCCGGCGGTACGTCGAAAAACTCGAAGACAATTTGGTTCGGAAGTTTCGCCTTGCGCAGAGTTTCGAGCACCGACTGCGCATGGGCGGTTCCGGCCTGCAATAGATCTCCCACCAGAAAAATCGGCGCGCGGCTGATGCGCGAAAAGGCGGTCATATTCGCCACCAGATTCTCTGGGCTGCGGTATACCGGCCAACTTCTTTTGGTGAGATGGCTGCAGGTAGTTTTTGAGCTTCCGCAAGTAGCGCATTCGTAGCTGCAGCCTTTCACCGTGAAGACAGCGGTGATCGGGTTGCTCCACCAAGCGCCGTAAGGAAGAATGCTGCGCAAATCGCGATAGCGCATGACCATTTCCACCATTAGGTCGGGGCGCAGGTCGGCGTAATCGAGTGAAGGCGGCAGATACGTGATCGAGTTGACGTGCGGCACACCGTCCTGCTTCCAGGTGAGATTGGGAATTTTCGCCAACGCTTCGCAGTTACCTAGCGACTGAAGCAGCGCGTGAAGAGGCGGCTCGGTGCTATCGCCGCGCAGGACGTAATCGACTTGCGGATAGCGAATCAGCTCCTCATGAAAATACGTGGAGGAAAGACCGCCCATGATCACCGGAACGCCCGGCATTATTTCTTTTACGAGTTTGGCGATTTCGAGCGAGCCGTGGGCGTGCGGCAGCCAATGGAGATCGATTCCCACGGCTTTGGGCCGCGGCAACGACGCCAAGAACCGCAGCACGGAAAAGCGGCGGTCCGCAATCATGCGATACGCGAGATTGACGATGCGTACCCTCATGCCGCGCTGCTGCAAGTAGCTCGCGATGGTGAGAAATCCGAGAGGGTACATCTCGAAGACGGTGGAGGAGGGGATTACGTCGCTGACCGGGCCATAGAAAATAGATTTTTCGCGGAAGTCGTAGACGCTGGGTGGGTGCAGCAGCAGGAGGTCCGGCGCGTTGGAGTTTCGGCTCATCGGCGAACTTCGGCCAAAGTGGCAGCGAAGCTCGCTGCCGCGCCCGGATCACACTTCGTCGCAGGCCCGGACTGCCCGGCTACAACATTCCACGTAGGGGACATCGATTTGCTAAAGATGGACGCGCCCCCGGCCGGACAGGTTGCACGTTCGGCGAAACGAGCAACGATTTCTAGAACATCGATGATGCGAGTGGACGTTGCCCGCCAAAACTGCCAATCGCAATGAGGGTCGCGGGGTGGAAGGTTTCGCAGGACTCAGCGGCGCTATTCAGCTGCCGCGAAAATAGGTGAATAGCGTTAGAACGAGCAGCACGAAGCCGCTGAGGACTACCACGGTTCCGACAACTCTGCCGAAATTTTTCAGCCAGCGCTGCGGAGCAGGCGCGAGAAACGCCTGCAACCTGCCGGTTTCCACAAGGCGATGATACTCAGCGGGATGCTTTTCCTTTAGCTCTTCTTCGGTCATGCGCCCGGTGAAGATGACTAAATCCATCGGGAAGCTGCCGGGGCGCAGATGCGTATTGAAGAAGTGGATTGCGAAGATGAACCACACCGCGAGCAGGGCTTCTTCCCCGTGGATCAGCAAGGCGATATTGAGCCAGGAGCCGGGGATAACCCGCGCGAAGAAGGGCGCGAACCACATGGCATAACCAGAAATGCCGATGATACCCATGCCCCAAAAGACGGCCCAATAATCGAATTTTTCCCAGTAAGCGTAGCGATCGAACTCGGGGCGCGGGCCGAGCCATAGAAACCAGCGGAAGTGGCCGTAGAGGTCTTGGATGTCCTTGAGGCGCGGGACCATGGAATTCGGTCCCCATAAAATGCCGTGCTGCCCCTTGAAAATGCCGCGATAGCCGACATCTCCCAAGTGAATCAGGAACGCAATCGTCATGATCACGGCGCAAAATTTGTGCCAGAACAAAATGGCGCTGAAGCCGCCGACGGCCAGCGCTAAACCATCAGCCCATCCCGAGTGGCTGAAGCGGAGAACCATGCCGGTAAGGGCCAAGCCGATAAACGTGGCCATGATCACGCCGTGGAGGTAGCGCTGTCCGAGAGAGAAGCGGCTGTAGTAGCTCGGCTGGGCCACAACGGCTGCGGGTTCGGCTTGCAACGCGCGATCGCTGGAATCGGTTGGATTCATCATTTTCCTAACTGGCCTCCTCACCGGGCCCGCCGAACGGCCGAAGCTTCGAAATTTATGCGCCGCGCTCAGGCGGCGCGCCGCCGCCCTTGCGGCGATCAAAGGCGGAGCGGATGAACCACAAAATCGTGTGCAATCCGAAGAATCCGAAGACGCCCAGCAGCAGCAGGTCCATGAAAATTGCGGCGAAATGCAACGCCGGGAAAGATTTGGGATCGCGCGGGTCGGCGTGTGGATGGAAGCTTACGAAACTGACCGTGGCGCCCTGATGGCATTGTCCGCAGGTAGCGACGAGATTGGCCCGAGCGACAGAAGAGTGCGGATCGGATGCCGGCAGAATGTCGTGGTAGCGATGGCAATTCCAGCAGTGCGCGGTTTCCACGTAGCCGAGCGCGGAAACCTGCGCGTGGAACGTGTCGAGATACGTTGCGTATCTTTCCTTGTGGCACCCGCCGCAGGTGGCGGAGGTTTGCTCCTGCCATGAAGCGGTTTGCACGCTGGCAATGTGGTGTGCGGTGTGGCAATCGCTGCAAACAGGGGCGTCGAGATCGCCGGACTTGACGAGCTGGCCGTGAATTCCCGCGAAGTACTCTCGCTCAGGCCCCGCATGGCAGGTGCCACAAGTCGCCGGAATATTCGCGCGATAGGTGCGGCTTTCGGGATTTGTATGGCTCAAAATTTTGTGGGTGCCGTGGCAACTGGTGCAGGAGGCGGCGACAAGCAGTCCGTCCTGGGTGAGCGCGAAGCCGTGGATCGAATCCATGTACATCGAATAGACGTTCGGCAGGCCGTACTTCCGAGCCATTTCCGGGTTGGAATGGCACGAGCCGCAGGTCTTGGGAATATTCAGCGCGTAGACGGGCGATTGCGGATCTTTCACCGGCACGATCGTGTGCGGATTGCCGTGGCATGCGAGGCACGGCGTTGCCGAGGCTTTGGCGTGGATGCTGACGGAAACATCTTTGGCTTCGTCCGCATGGCAGCTCGAACAATTGACCGCAGCCGGATGAGCCGGGTGCGGATAGCCCTTGATTTCGGTGTGGCACGCGGTGCAGGGCAGAGTGCCGTGAACGCTGGTCTTTTGCTTGTCGCCGTTGACGTAAACGCTGTGGCCAGCAGCGTCGGTGAGGCTTTGCTGGCCATGGCAGGTCAGGCATTCGGAATTGGACTGGGCGCAAGCCGAAGGAACGAGGAAGGCGAGGAAAAATACCGCCGCGAAGCTCCAACGCATGTTTCCTCCAATCCGCCGGGCGCTCATTGGCGCGGCACATCACGATCCGCGCTGCCGCGAGTTACTTCATTCCCAGATCTGAAAGAATCTTGGGGTTGTGCTCGCTCATGGCCAGAATGTGGTGGCAGGTGTCGCAGTCGTTGGGAATGGTTTTGCCGTCTTTCGAGACGTGGCTGCCATCATGACAACGGAAACAGCCGGGCCAGTTCATGTGTCCCAAATCGTTGATGTAAGTGCCCCAGGTGACGTCCATCTTGGGGAATACATTGCGCGAGTAAATCAGCTGCACTTCGTGAATCGCAGCTTGCAGCTGGCCACTTTGAGACGCGACGACGTTCGGGTAATTGGTCTGGTAAAAATTTTGAAGCGTCTCCGCGATCTGTGTTTCGGCGGCCGGCTGGTCGGGATAATTCACTTTCAGCGCGGCCAGGGCCTGTTTCTTGATAAAGGGCAGATCGGTATTGATCAAGCCCCGGGACATCGCCTGATCGAGCGCGTCGCCCGGCAACTGGAACGTGTGCGTTGGGCGGTTATGACAGTCCATGCAATCCATCACCCGGTGCTCGCCAGCCGCCAGTTGGGCGGGCGTTGGTTTGGTGTCCGTTGAAGTGTAGACGGTAGTCTTGCCGGAAGGATCGGTATAGCTGACCTGCGGAATCACCTGGCGCTCTTTGTCAATCGCGACGTAGGTGATGCGTACTCCGGGATCCAAATGATGACCGTGAATGCCCTGCATCTGATCGCCCATCTGTCCGCCGACTTTCATCACCAAGACGGTGGTGGACGAGGTGTTGCTTTGGTCGTCGGCGTAGTGGTTGATTACCAGGATCGGATTGCCCAGGAAACGCTGGGGCCAGTGGCACTGTTCGCAGGTGGCACGCGCCGGACGAAGGCTTTCGACCGGTGAAGGAATCGGTCGCGGATAGTCGTGGAGCATCACCGCGAAGACTTGCCTAACGCCAGAAACTTTGGAGCGAACGAACCACGACGCGCCCGGGCCGATATGGCACTGCACGCAGTCGACTCGGGAATGGGCGGAATCGAGGTACGCGGTATATTCGGGCTGCATGACCGTATGGCAAGTGGCGCCACAGAAGCGCACGGAGTCCATGTATTGCACGCCGCGGTATGCAGCGACGGTGAAGAGAATGATATTGGCCATGGTGACGTAAGCAACCAGGGATGCAGCCTTGCGGAAGCCGGCATTATTGAAATCGACGCGAGGATAGGCTGCGGGAAGCTCGCCGCGCCCGTGCAGTTTGTGGTGCCGCCACCATGCGCCAATGGGCATCAGAATCAAGCCGATGACGAACACGCTGGGCAGCGCTAGAAATAGGATGATTCCGGCGTAGGGGTAAGCCGTCGCTCCGCCGCCAACGGCAATTTCGAATACCCAAAAGGCAATCATGGTGATTGCCGAGGTGGTGGTAAGCACCGCGCCGAGCAGCGAAACCCAGTTTTGTCCTAGAAAGGCAGCGGGCCGAATCCAAGAGGCGAGCCGGTTCGATAGGGTCAATCTTTATTCCTCAGTCTGTTGCCGATTCGAAGCCACGGCGCGCCAGCGCATGCACGCGAGATTCAGACGCCCGCCGAAATCACCAGCGCAGCCGAGCCACACGAATTCCCGGGTTAAATTCGGGTCGCAGCCGGCGGTGCGCAAGCTGTTAAAGCTACTTTTTCCCGAACTCGCGTATGTAGCTGACGAGCCCCTTGATTTCTGAACCGGAGAGCTTGTCCTTGTACGCAGGCATGGCACCCTTGCCATCGGAGATGATGGTGGTCAATTCCTTGTCCGATTGCTTCTGCACTTCCGAAGAGGCCAAGGAGCGCATGTGCATGCTTTTGCCGATTCCTGTATCGCCCTTTCCGTCGGCGCCATGGCAACCGGCACAGCGCGACTTGAAGACGCTCGCGCCGCCCTGGCCGAATGCCGGAGCCGCCAAGAGGAATGAGGCTGCAACGACGCTGAGAATGGTTCGATTGATGCGAGCTGCGGATTTCTTCATCAGATTCCTCCAGAATGAAAGTGGACGAAACATATCACAAACGGTCCGCGCCCACATCAGCAGCGCTTTAAAAGGCGTACCGGACCGAGAACGTCGCATTGCTGCCGTTGAAGTCTTGCAGCGGGATCGACGCAATGCCGAACGGGCTGGTGACGCCCGCTTCGTTAAATCCGTAGTAGTTCCAGGCCGTTTTGTAGCTCACGCCTTTGTAGAGCTGAACCGTGATGGACGCGTACGGCAACTGATAGTTGTAGTCGAGGGTGCCGGAAGGCATCAGCGGATTCAGGAAAATCGAATTGCCGCGCACGAAGCTGCCGCCATAACCCATGACTGCAGTCACGCGCTTGGCCGGTTTCCACATCACATCGGCGTGCGCGAAGTGATCGGCGCTCGAATAGGTGGAGAGAGCTTCCAGGCCCGCGGCGCCCACCGAGGCATTCGGTATGTTGCACCCGAACGTGTCCACACCCGGAGGCGAGGTGCTGACCGGGAGCGTGCTCGGCGGCGGAGCAGGATTCGTATATGTGATCGAGTAGTTGAAGCAGATATCAGATTGCGTGTAGACGTCCCAATAGTTGTAGCCGAAGCTGACCGCCAGCTTTGGATTCGGCATCAGCGTGGTGGTGAAGCTGTAGGAGCGGTCGTGCTCGACGTTACTGACGGTGGCGACATCGTCCTGGTTGTCGTGGATTGCGACCGCACCATCCAAGCTGACCCACGGCTTGGGAGTGTAGGTGGCGTTGAACTTGTAGCCCTGCACGTGGCGCGGAGAAATTCGCGTAAAGGCCGCGTCGCTGTAGCCGTAGGTCAGCTCTCCGTTGAGGCGCAGCGTGTCCACTGGCCGCGCGGTGAAGCCGGCGAGCAGCGCGTTTTCGTCGATGGCCAGCGCGGTATAGGTTGGCCCGGTAGTGGGCGCAGCTGGCGTGAAGGTGATCGAGCCGTCCGGGTTGACATTGCAACCCGCCGGGAGCACTCCGGCAACCAGCGCGCAACTGCCGCGCGCCGCAAGGTAGTAGTTGCCCGCGGTTCCAGCAGCGCCTCCCGGATAGTAGATATCGGCGGTCGTGTAGCTCAACGAAGATTGCACGATATCGCGATGATCGTACAGATAGCCGATGTAGGCGTTGATGCGCTGCGTAAACTCGTAATCGAGCTTGAACGTATTGGTCTTCATGTCCTGCTTCAGGAAATTCCAGTTATAGGCGTTAACCACATCCGCAGCGGAGCTGGCCGCGTGATTGGGACACGTGGTCTCATTGGCCGCAAAACCCGCGCCCGCGCAATTGGCTGAAACAAACGCTCCTACCGGCGCGCCCAAACCCGTGCCGCCGGGTATGGTATTGAAGAGCGAGCCTAAAACGCTGTTCCATAGTCCGGGCATGCGCCAGTTGTAATAGCGGAACTGGTCCTCGATTCGGAGCTTTTCGGTGACGGAGTATACGCCGGACCAATCGCCATCGACCGATACTCGCTTGGCATCCGCAGGGCCCGCTGAAGTGCTCCCGGGAGAGCTGGTGCGGCTGGTCCAACCAATCAGGAGCTCGTTGAAGTTCGGGATCTGGTTGTTCGAGCTGCTGTAGCCAAACGATCCGGACATTTCGAAATTGTGGAAGTAGTCGGATTCGAAACGCACGCGCTCGGTCGGAGTGAAATCACGCGGGCGGCCGGCTTGCTGGCTGTAATACGAATAGCCGGCGCAGGCCGGTCCCAGCGTCAGCGGAGTGGTGGCAGTGTTGACGGCCGTGGCGGCGCAAGGTACCGCTTCCGCGGGAGTGAGATCGCTCCAAACCAAGCCGCTGTAGACCGGCGTCCCATTGGTCGCCTGGGCGTTGAAGCTTCCGGGAGTGGCCGTGGGACTCAGCAACACGCTGTTGTCCTGCTTAAAGTAGCTCAGAAATTGGTCGTACGAAATCGTGGTGCGCGGCAGAAAGCGGAAGTCCACTCCGGCGCGGTACGCGTTGGTGGTGTAGCTGTAGGTTTCGGGCAAATCCGGAACCGAACCGCCGATATCGCCGGTCAGAAAGCCAGGGCCTTGGTCGCGATCGTGTGAATAGCCCAGCCGCACTCGCACTCGCGATTGCGGGAAAAGCATTAGATCGTAATCCTGCATGCGCCGAACAAGGTTCAGAGCGTGCGCCGAATTGGTGATCGCGACTGCCGGGCTCGAGCAGTAGCCGGGAAGCCCGGGATGCGCGGTGGTGGGTCCACTGACGATGCAGTCGGTGGTCGGAGAACCCAGCGGCGTCGGAGCCGCCGGATTCAGCGGATTGGCGAATAGATTGTAGTCCCAAAAATTCGCGTCGCGCCGGAAGGTGAAATCAAACTCGTACCATTTGTTCTTGTCGATGTGCAGACGCGAAACATCGTTTGGATCGCCGCCGTAACCGAAGTTGCTGAAGTGCAGATTGTCAAAAAGCAAGCCGTTATGATTCAGCGAGCGCATGTCCAGGGTGTAATCGAACAGGCGCACGCCGGACTGCAGGTTCACGAACGTGTCGTAGGTGTCGTAGTTGCCGCCGACTTCATTGAGCCGGTATCCGAAGTCGATGGTCTGCTGCACATTATAGTTCCCGGAATCGATGCCTTGAGTTGCAGCGTCGCCATCATCCTGGGCCAGGCCGCAGGGAGCCAGCGCGAGCAGAACCAACAGAGCGAATCCAACTTGGATAAGCCACCGGCAATTGTTCATGTCCCCTTCTCCCAAACCTCGGAACCTCTGACTGCTACCGGGCTTTCCCCGGGCTCGCTCGTAAAGCTATCATCACCCTTGAACCGGCCGCGCCCTGGCTACTTAAAGAAATACGAACTGAAATTCGATCCGTGAATCTGGCTATGACACAACGTGCAGGCCTGAAAAAACGTCGCCTGGTTATGGAACGACGGCGCGCCCGGCGCGCTGCTAAAGCTGGACGTTGTGTGGCATTGCAAGCACAGCAAATTCACGTTGCTGACTTTCAGCATGTGCGGATTCGGTCCGCCATGAACGGTGTGGCACGATGTGCAGCCATCCACCTTCACCGGCGCGTGTTCGTAAACAAAAGGTCCGGCCTTGTCGACGTGGCATTTGACGCAGACGGCGTCCTGCGTGGACGCCATGCGCACCTGATGCGGCCCTTCGGTACCATGGACGTTGTGGCAATCGGTGCACTGGATCAGCCCTTCGTTGACGCGGTGATGAAACGGCATCATGAACTGCGCGCGCTGCGCCTGATGGCACTCGTAGCAAAGCGTCGGCTGGGCCTTGGAAAGCAGGTATTCCGAAGTTGTGGCGTGATGGATCGAGTGGCACGAAATGCAGCTCACACCGTTTTCCGTGTGGATCGAGTTGAGCGCGTTCATGTGCTGCGGTCCGCCCGCATGGCAGGTCAGACAGCGCGCGTTCAGATCCTTCACCGACAGCTTCGATAGCTGGATGATCTTGGTGGGATCTCCGCCGGCGGCCACGTGCGCCTCGCCCGGCCCGTGGCAGCCTTCGCAACCTTGATGCGAAGGGCCGCCGCGTGTGTTTAGAGTGGTCTTCCAGTGTGGCGTTTTCTCCCAGTGCTTGTAGACATCCTCGTGGCACGTTTCACAAACTTCCGAGCCCACATAGCCGGAATCCTTGGAATTCGCCGTTGGCGCCGCGGCAGCTGCCGGTGGCGGCGTAGTCGACTTCGCGCCCCGCTCGCTTTGCTGTTGGGCCGCAGCGGGAAGCGCGAACAGCGCGCAGGCAAACAGGGTGGCCGCAAGAATGTCGAGTGCACTCCGTCTAATACTGGTCATCGGCCTTCCTCTGGGCCAGTGCGGCTGCCCGATGTAGAAATCAGAAAGAACAACTGGCAGAAAGTTATAGGCAAGGCGCCATCGCGTCTGTGACCACAATCACAACGACCTGCTTCCTTGCGCGCGTTTTTTCAACTTTGCCTCGGATGTAACCTAACCGTTAATCATCTCGCGTCGTAAACTCGCAAAGCGGAACAACGCGATCGCGCCTCGTCCTGTGAAACTTCAGTGACATGTGAATCTCAAACTCTCGGTTCTTAAGGAACGCAAGCTTGAGATCGGGGAGCGGCTTAGGCGGCGGGTTAGTGGCTCGGTCCCATTTCCGCCGCGCGAGCCCAGTCGCTCGATATGCGGCGTTTGGCGCCCGGTAGTTTTGCGGGGGTGCGCGGGTCGTCCTGTGGATCGGCCAGGCAGCGGAGAGCCAAAGGGTTGAGGATCGTGAGCATCGACTGCTTTAGATCCAAAATGCTTTGTTTTTTCAAACGGGAGAGAAGCCGGGTCACCGTCTCGCGGGAAACTCCCAGGCGCTGAGAAATATCCTCGTGCGTTAGGCCGAGCGGAATGTACATGGGCTCGCGGCTGCCCTTCCGCGCGGAGCACAAGGAAAGCAGAAACCTGGCAAGCTTCTGTTCCACGGAACCCGTAAGCCAGAAACTCTCCATGTCGCGCAAGGTGGAATAGACTGTCTGGCTGAGCAGCTGCGCGGCGCGCAGGCCGGCGTCTCCGGGCTGTCGCAAGTTCCTCAACAGATCTTCGCGCGAGCAAAATCGCGTTGCGCTAGGATGGGCGGCTTCCGCAGTGGCCTCGTGCGTCTCTCCCAAAATCGCAGCGGCAAGTCCGAGCACCGCCTGCGGGCCAAAGAAACCGAGGATCAGCGACCTCCCTCGTCCCGAGCACATGGTCAGCTTGACGCTGCCCTTTTCCACCAGGTACACGCCGGAGGCAGCTTGTCCCTCGGTGAAGATCAGCGAGCCACGGGCGTGGAGCACTTCGCACCCGAGTCCTCGCGAGCTGGTCCACAATTCCGGCGCATATTGCTGCGGCACAATAGGCCGAACAGGGCTCGCCTGCGCGGCCACGTTCAATTTCGGGATTGGATGGAATCCCAAACTGGGAGCGCTCCGCCTGGCCGCCAATACCGCCGGACCACTTTGCTTCGGCATCTCAGACCCCTTTCGGGCCTAAACTGTCTGGTTACAGTCGGCTAGAGTGAAGAATGACGGGTGGTGTTCGATGCGAGCCGATTAGGCACCGAGCGCAAGCAGCGCATTCCGGTGTGAGTTGTGCATGAATCGGGCCATTGGCGCCGAAGTCGCATGGCGAAGACTAGTCTATTGGCATAGTATTTGTCATCACCGAAGATATACGGCACCCGGCTTGAGAACTGTGATCTACGTCACAATTGGTAGAAATACGGAGAGGCGCCCACTTTCATCGTTGCTCTGGGAATCGCATCGAAACGCATCACCGGACATGACGATCCACATCGCGAGCCGCTTGAGCGCCGCAATCCTGCCGTGCTAACCTTCGTGTGGCTGCCTGCACAACTAAATCGATTGAGCCGGAGTGGCGGAATGGCAGACGCGGCGGACTCAAAATCCGTTGGCCGCAAGGCCGTGTGGGTTCGACTCCCTCCTCCGGCACCAACCCACAAGCGCTCTCTGCCTCGTGGCGAACGCGGTTCGACAAGTTAAGGAGCCAAAATGCGAAAGTTCACTCTGTGCTGCGCCGCCGTTCTTCTGAGCCTTCTGACCTTTCCCGCGCTGGGACGCGCGCAAATGGGTCCGGGCGGCAAGCCGCTAAGCCCGCCAGCCAAAGCAGAATGCAAGTTCTCCGACGGCAAAACTATTCATGTGGATTACTCGAGCCCCCGCATGCGCGGGCGCAAGATTTTCGGCGGGCTGGTTCCTTACGGCGAAGTGTGGCGCGCGGGCGCGAATGAAGCGACCACGTTCGATACCGATGCCGCTTTAGTGGTGGGCGGAACCGATGTTCCGGCCGGAAATTACACGCTTTTCACATTGCCCAAGCCGGATTCCTGGAAGTTGATCATCAGCAAAGAAACAGGTGAATGGGGAATTCCCTACCCCGGCGCGGATCATGACTTCGCACGAATTCCGATGCAGGTATCGAAGCTGCCGGCGCCGGTGGAAGATTTCATCATTCATTTCGACCAGGCCGGCGACGCATGCACCATGCATCTCGATTGGGCCACCACGCGGGCGTCGATCAAAATCACCGAGAAAAAATAAGCCGGGCGGCTTTTCAGCACGGTCTTTTAATCAGGTTGGGGGCCGCGCGCCTGTGCGCGGATTTTGTGCGCTTGCGGATCGACGATGGCGCGAAACACACGGCCGCGTCCGATAACATGCTCGCCGGATCGCGCCTCGACATCGAAAACCAGGAAGCGTCCCTGATATCCGGCCAATTTTGCCCAAGCAACAACTGGCGCGCCTGGCGCGACCGCTTTCAGGTGATCCACTTCGATGCGCGTCCCGACCGTAATCACTCCCGGCGGCAATTCCGGCAAAACGGCGAGCACCGTGGCGTGCTCCATCAGACCGATCATTGCGGGCGTGGAAAACACCGGCGGCAAATTCGGATTCAGGTGCTGAATGGTGTGTTCGGGCGCGACCACGCGCTCGACAACAGCTTCCAGTCCGATGCGCGGCTTGATTTCGGGAGTCGTTTTTCCAGCTTTGCTGGACTTGTGCGCGCGCTTCGGCGCGCTCTTGCGCGAAGCTTTCTTCCGGGATTTCATGGCAGCGGCTCGCGTCCTGTGGCGGGATGCGGAGCAGCCGAACCGCCGACGGATCCGTGGACCAGGCTGCGCGCAATCTCAACGAACGTGATTCCCAGCTGATCCCACAAGCGGTGTTTAAGGCTGCGATAGTCCTGCGAGCCGCTGAAAACATCGCGGATGAGTTCGCGAAACGCCGGCGAATAGTTCAGAAGCTGCACCATGCGCGTGGTGATCGCACCTCCCAGGAAATTGCCGCAGAAAAGTTTGCGCGCAAAGCGCGCCGCGAATTCCAGATCGGCGGAGAATGCCGCGCGCAGCCGCTCCGGATACGCCTGCGGCTGGCCTTCGACGAGCGCCTGCGCCAGCAGATCGCCAGATCGCAGCGCGTAATAAAGTCCTTCGCCCGTGATCGGATCGACGCATGCCGCCGCGTCTCCCGCCATGGCCCAATCGGCGCCGGCGATTTTGCGCCGCTGGATGGTGTGCTCGCTGGGTGAAGGGAGCACATGGCTGTAAAGCTGCGCGCCATCCATGGGGATTTTTTCGGCGCGCATGAAGTCGTCGAGATATTTTCGCAATTGCTGGCTCGAGCCCTGCCCGATTTTCGCGCAGATGCCCACGGAAAGATGGTCCGCGCGCGGAAACGACCAGATGTAGCCTTCAAATTCGCGCAGGAATTTCACCTTGATAATGTCTTCTTCGGTGGGCACGAAGTAGCCGAGGGTGAGTTCGAGGTCCAGTTTGCCAAGCGCGGTGGTTTCCGGCAGCAGCTGGTTGCGAGCACCCGCTGCGAGAACCACGAAATCCGAGTGGAATTCCTTGCCGCCGGCGGTGAGGTGCACTTGGGAGCCGCCTGTGTCGACTCCCGTGACGCGCGAGCGGACCGCCGTGCATCCGGCTGCTACCGCGCGGTCAAGAAGCAACCCATTCAGCACTTTGCGCGCGTAGATCACGATCGGGTGGCTCATCTCGAACCGTGCGCGGTGCCCACCGCCGGAAATCAGCTCGGCGGTGCGGACGATTTTTTTCGGCTGAGGCGAATCCAGCAGGAAGGGATAGGCTTCGATGGCCTTGTGCGTAAGGCCGCCGCCGCACGGTTTTTCCCAGGCCAGGCGCTCGTCAAAAATCGTGACGTTAAAACCGTGGTTCGCCAGCCGCTCGCCGCACAGCGCGCCGGCCGGCCCTCCGCCTACAATTGAGATGTCTCGCATCGCGCGGTGTGGTCCCGTGTGAAGATTCTATCAATATTTGATGGAAAGGCGCTGAAGCAATCAGGGCGGCAGTATACCATCGAAACACGCCGCAGCCGACCTTCACGGACTCGCAAGGGATCCCGAGCGAGTGACTGCGGATCAAGACTCTGCTGCGCCGGTGTGGAGCGCGCTAGCCAAGTCCGCAGACCGTTCAGCTCACCATGCTAAAATAGGGTCCTCGGCTGTTCCTGCGGGAGCGCCGAGGGACATCCGTTTGGGACAGGTCGTTTCGCAACGTGAACTGATTTCCCGCCGGGGGGAGTGGAAACGAACCGGCAAGGGAGTGGTGTGCGCGTACGGTGCGTTCGATCTGCTTCATCCCGGCCACATCCGGCTTCTCGAAGCAGCGCGCGATTTTGGCGATCTCCTTGTCGTAGGCGTTCAATCCGATGCGGCAGTGCGCGCTGCTGCGCGAAACACGAACGGCTCTCCTGATCCAGCACTAAGCGATGCGGTCGACAGACCGATCACTCCCGCCACTGAACGCGCGGAGATCCTGGCGGCGTTAAGAGCGGTCGATTTCGCGGCGATCGTCGAAGATTCTTCTGAGAGGTTTCTTGAGCAGTTCCGTCCGGACGTTTTTGTTTGCGGAGACAGCGCGGATGTCCGGAGAAACACCGATACTGATTCCCTGGAACGCGCTTTGACCGCGGTTGGATGCAGGGTGGTGCGCGTCGCCACCGAGCCCGGATATTCCATCACGCTTTTGATCGAACGCATCACAGGCAGGCGCGCTTGATTCTTTCCCTGGTTTCCGAACTTTTGGGACGCGTGGCGCGGCGCCCCGCGATTGAAGAAGCTTGCGACCGGCTGCGCCGCAACGCGGGTGAAGTGCGCCTGGCCGGCCTGACAGATTCGGCCAAGGCGCTGGCGGCGCCGTTGATTTTCTCCGAGCTGGGGCGCCCGGCAATTGTGGTGGTCGAGTCTAATCAGCACGGCGAAGCATTGATCGAGCCGATGCGCTGGTTTTATCGCGCGATTACCGGCAAGCCGGAGCGGCGCGTGGAATTCCTGCCCGCTCTCGACGTCTCGCCTTATGAAAACCGGTCCCCGCACGGCGAAATTTCCGAAGACCGCGCCGTAGCGCTTTGGCGCTTTTCCACCGGCGAAGCCGACCTGCTGATCGCGCCCGTGGAAGCGGCTCTGAGCCGCATGCGCGAGCCGCAATTCTATCGCGGGCTGGCGCGCACTATCGCACGCGACGAAACCATCGCGCACGAAGATTTGATCGGCTTTCTGGTTGCCGCGGGGTACGAGCGCCACACCACGTGCGAGATGGCCGGACAATTTGCCGTGCGCGGAGGAATCATCGACGTGTTTTCGCCCGAGACGCCGCAGCCGGTGCGCATCGAGCTGCTGGGCGACACCATCGAGTCGATTCGCGCATTCGATCCCAACACGCAGCGCTCCACCAATCCGATGGAACGCACGCTGCTGTTGCCGCTGACGGAATTTTTGCTCCACGCCGAGGTGCTGGAACATCAACGCGTAGCGTCCGCTTCACAACGCGCGGACGACGCGCCGCCTGCGGCGTTCTATCCCGGATGGGAGTTTCGCGAATTCGCGAACGAAGAACGCAAGGCGGTGCTGTTTGATTTGGCGAATGACCCTGTGGTGATTTTGGACGAACCCGAGTCGCTCGACGAGGCGATCAAGAAATACCGCGCCGGCCTGCAAGAGGCGTTCGACGCCGCCGAGGATCCGCGCGCGAAATCGCCTGACCGCTACATCCTCAGCGAAGACGAATGGTCGCTCGCGCAACAACTCTTCCCCCGGCTGGGATTCGAGCATCTGGCGATGAGCCACGACGATACCGCGCCGCTTGCGGTGCAGACGCAGCCGACCACGCGCTATCACGGCAACGTGGCCGCATTTATCTCCGAGGTGCGCGGCAGGCTTGGCGCGGGCGATCAGGTGATGGTCACGGCGGCGAGCACTGGCGAACTGGAACGCTTCGCGGATATTTGCCACGAGTACGAATTGCCCTACCGCATCGGCGAGCTGGAAGAAAACCCCACCGTGACGCGTCTGGCCGAAGAAGGCACCAGTGGCAACATGCCCGCGATGGTGCTGGCGAAAGCGCCCCTGAACGAAGGAATTTCCATTCCCGAGGCGCATCTGGTGATTTACGGCAACGCCGACCTTTTCGAGAAAACCGGGACACCGCAGCGGCCGCGTTCGCGCCCCAAAGCGGCGACCTTTTTCAGCGACTTTTCGGATTTGAAGCCGGGCGACTACGTGGTCCATGTGGATCACGGCATCGGGCAGTTCGAGGGCCTGCGGCAAGTTTCCGTGGAAGGCGCGAACGGCGAGTTCATGCTGCTGAAGTATGCCGGGGACGCAAAACTGTACGTTCCGCTGGCGCGCCTCGACCTGATTCAAAAATATAATTCGCTGGGCGACGTGGCGCCCACGCTCGACCGGCTGGGCACCGGCACGTGGGAAGCGCGCAAGTCGCGCGTGCGCAAATCGGTGAGCGACATGGCCGAGCAGCTTTTGGCGCTCTACGCGGAGCGGAAGATGACGCCCTCGTACGCCTTCCCTCCCGATTCCAATTGGCAGCGCGAATTCGAGGACGCCTTCGAATTTCAGGAAACACCCGACCAGCAGAAAGCCATCGACGACGTGAAGCGCGACATGGAATCCAACGTGCCGATGGACCGGCTCCTCTGCGGCGACGTTGGCTACGGCAAGACGGAAGTGGCCATGCGCGCCACGTTCAAAGCGGTGGCGAACTCCAAACAAGCCGCGGTGCTCGCTCCCACCACGGTGCTGGCGTTCCAACACTATGAAACCTTTCGACGGCGCTTCGCGGCCTTTCCCGTGCGCATCGAGATGCTCAGCCGCTTCCGCACGGAAAAAGAACAGAAGAAAACGCTGGAGGAGCTGGAAGCAGGAAAAGTAGATATCGTGATCGGCACGCACCGCATACTTTCGCGCGACGTAAAGTTTCACGACCTGGGCGTATTAATCGTCGACGAGGAGCAGCGGTTCGGAGTAGCGCACAAAGAGCGAATCAAGGAAATGCGCAAGAATGTGCATGTGCTGACCATGTCCGCGACGCCCATTCCGCGCACACTGCACATGTCGCTGGTCGGCTTGCGAGATATGAGCGTGATCGAGACGCCTCCGAAAGACCGGCTGGCCATTCAGACCACCGTCGCGCCGTTCACGGAAACTCTGGTGCAGCGCGCCATCAAGGACGAAATGGACCGCGGCGGGCAGGTGTTTTTCGTTCACAACCGCGTGGAATCAATCGCCTCGATCGCCACCATGGTGATGCGGCTGGTGCCCAAAGCGCGCGTGGTAGTCGGCCATGGCCAAATGCGCGAAACAGAACTCGAAAAGGTCATGTTGAAATTCGTGCGCGGCGATGCGGATATTCTGCTTTCCACCACCATTATCGAAAATGGACTCGACATTCCGCGCGCCAACACCATCATCATCAATCGGGCGGACCGCATGGGCCTTTCCGAGCTATACCAGCTGCGTGGACGCGTGGGGCGGTCGAATCAACGCGCCTATGCCTATCTGCTCGTTCCCCCGGATATAACACTTTCGGCCATTGCGCGGCAGCGCCTCGCGGCGCTGAAAGAATTCAGCGATCTCGGCGCGGGATTCCGTATTGCGGCGCTCGATTTGGAACTGCGCGGCGCGGGTAACCTGCTGGGCCGCGAGCAACACGGGCACATCGAAGCCGTCGGATTCGATATGTACGTGCAGATGCTGGAACGCGCCGTGGCTGAGCGCAAGGGCGAAGCGGTTACACCCGAGCGCCGGGCCACGCTCAACCTGGGCCAAGAAATCCGCATCCCACCCGAATACATCGATAACGAAAATCTGCGTCTGCGCATCTACAAGCGCATCGCCGAAGTGGCGAGCGAGAAGGACCGCGACGAGACGCGGCGTGAATTGACCGATCGCTTCGGGCCGCTTCCTCCGGCGGTCGAGAATTTGCTGGATTACGCAGTGCTGAAAGCACTGGCTGAAAGATTATCGGTGGCATCCGTAGACCGCCGCGGAGATCAAATCGGCATCAAATTCTACGATGACACTCCGGTGGGGCCGGAGCGAGTCGTTAAAATGGTGCGAATGCGGCGGGACGTACGCATCGATCCAAGCGGAGTGCTTTGGGTCGGCGCCAAGGGTAAGGGCGGCGCGCTGGAAGCGGTAAGAAACGTGTTGCTCCAGCTGCAAGCGCAAGGATAGACTTTCGGGAGAGCTTTGTTCATGAAGACACGCAATTTTCCGTGGATGTTTGTGCCGGTGCTTGGCGCCGCTTTGCTGGTGGCGCCTGCGCCGTCGCGCGCGCAGGATCAGGGCAAGATCATCGAAGAGATCGTGGCGCGCGTCAACGACCGCATCATCACCCTGTCTGATTACCAGAAAGCGCTGGCCGCGATTCCCCAGCAAGTGCAGCAGGATTGCCAGAGCGATACCCCGCCATGCACGCCCGCGCATCAGCAATCGCGAATTGACGACGAGAAGAAGAACCTCCTGCGCAACATGATCGACCAGCAGTTGCTGGTCGAGCGCGCCAAGGACATGGGCATCGACGTCGAGACCGATTTAGTGAAGAGGCTCGACCAGATCCGCAAGCAGGACAATTTCGCGACAATGGACGCGTTCCAAAAAGCCGTCGAGCAGTCGGGGCTTTCCTGGGAAGACTACAAGTCGCAGATGCGCGATCAACTGCTGCAGCAAAAAGTGATCAACCAGGAAGTGGGCAGCAAGGTTGATATCGGCAACGAAGAAGTTCGAAATTACTACGACGCGCACAAAAGCGATTTCGTGCGGCCAGAAGAAGTGGACCTGTCCGAAATTTTCCTGAAGACCGACGGAAAAACGCCCGATCAAATCGCCGCGATCAAGAAGAAAGCCGACGACCTTTACACTCGCATTCAGAATGGCGAGGATTTTGCCGCCCTGGCCAAGGAATTTTCGGAAGGACCGGCGAAGAGCGACGGCGGCGAACTCGGCGAATACCAGCGTGGACAGCTAGCCAAGCAGCTTGAGGACGCTGTCTTCAAGCTCGATAAGGGCGGCATCACCAACGTAATCCAGACGCAGACGGGCTTCATCCTGCTGAAAGTGAACCAGCATTACGATGCTGGCCTGCAGCCGCTGGACAAAGTGGAGAACGACATCACCAATCGTCTGTACGCACAAAAAATGGAGCCCGCCCTGCGCGAATACCTGCAACAGTTGCGCGAAGAAAGCTACATTCGCGTGCGCGCGGGCTACAAGGATACTGCGGCGGTCGCCGGAGGTTCCGTGATAGAGGAAGTTCCAACCACACCGGATACGCCGGAAACAAAAAAACACAAAAGGCGTCTGCCGTTCCCCAAATCGGATAACGAATGAAGCCGCACTACGTCTCCGATCTCGCGGACGGGCAGATGATCACTTCGCTGTACCTCGTTCGCGAAAAAGAAATCCGCACTTCAGCGCGCACCGGAAAGTCCTGGCTGGAACTAAGCCTGTCGGACCGCTCCGGCTCGATCCCCGCGAAAATGTGGGACAACTTCGAGGCCATCGTCAAGACCTTTGAGCGCGATGACGTGGTGCGCGTGCGTGCCCGCGTGAAGCTTTACAACGAGCGCAAGGAATTAACGCTCGAGCAGATCGTTCCGGCGGCTGAAAAAGATTACGAGCTGGCCGATTTTCTGCCGCACACGAAGTATGACGTCGAAAAACTCTATGCCGAGTTGCGAGCAGCAATCGCCGGGATGAAGAATCCCTGGCTGCAAAAGCTGCTGGCCTGCATCGTGGACGATCCCGAGATCGCACCCAGGCTAAAGCGCGCGCCGGCGGCCATGACCATGCACCACGCGTATATCGGCGGCCTGCTGGAACACACCGTCAGTTTGTTGGGACTGGCCAATGCGCTGTGCGCCCATTATCCGGAACTGGATCGAGACTTGCTGCTTGCCGGAGTAGTCCTCCACGACATCGGTAAGATCGAGGAATTGCGCTACGCGCGCGGCATCGAATATTCAGACGAAGGTCGCCTGCTGGGACACATCTCCATGGGCGCGATGCTGGTGCGCGAGAAGTGCAAAGTGATCGAGCATTTTCCCGCGCCGCTTCTGGTAATGGTGCAGCACTTAATTCTGAGCCATCACGGATCGCTCGAATTCGGATCGCCTTCCCTGCCGCAATTCCCCGAGGCCATCGCGCTGCACGCGATTGACGATCTGGATTCGAAAATGGCGGGCATGCGCGCAACCATTGAGCTTTCCTCGGGCGCAGGAACAGCCCAGATGTGGACGGACCGCAACCCGTCGCTGCGCCGTTCGCTACTCCGCGGAAAAGAGTTTTTGGCTGCGGCTGAGAAGGTTGCACAACCGAATGGTGCGAACGGTGCGGCTTCCCCGGTCCAGCCGCCCGTAGCCAAGAAGGTGTAAAAGTTCTGAGCAATAGGGCGTAAAGATGGACCAAGAGCAAATCCACGAAGAAACAAACGAGTTGACGGTGGAGCGCTCACATGGGCCCCGGCGGTCCGTTCTGGATTTAGCGCCGCTGGAGCTTGATTGCATGAACACGCTCTGGCCTCTAGGCGAAGCCACCGTGCGCCAAATTCGCGACCGCCTCGCGGAACGCCGTGCGCGAGCCTACACCACCATCATGACTATCATGGACCGCCTCGCGCGCAAGGGAATCGTGGAGCGCCGCAAGAGCGGCCGGAAATATGTCTACTGTGCAAAGCTCACCGCCGAGGAAGCTCGCACGCACGCTCTCCAACAAGTTCTGGAAAATTTTTTCGGCGGCTCAAAGCAACGAATGATCGAGCAGATGGATGCGCTCTGCCCTGCTCGTGACACTTCCGCCCATGACGATTCGGAACGTTCATCCCACGACGAGCTGAACGCTGAAGCCGTCCAGCGGTAACTTACCGATATGTCCGCAGCTTCATTCCCGGCTGAACTCAAAATTCGCGCCAACGTTATGCGTCCGGCGACGATTCTTGCTCCCATGGCCGGTGTCACGGACACCGTCTTCCGCCGCACCGTTCGCTCCCTCGGTGGCTGCGGCCTGATCATGACGGAATTCACTAGCGCCGAGGGTTTGACGCGCAAAGCCGCGCGCACGCTGCATTACCTCTATTTCGACGAAGACGAGCATCCCATTGCCGCGCAGATTTTCGGCTCCGATCCGGACGTGATGGCTTCGGCGGCAGCGCTGACCGAGGATCTTGGCTTCGACCAGATCGATATCAACCTGGGTTGCCCGGTGAAAAAAGTCGTCAAGTGCGGAGGATCCGGGCTGCTCCGCGACCTGCCGCATCTCGAAAAACTTTTCCGCGCCGTACGCGCTGCCGTGCGCATGCCGCTGACCATCAAGATTCGCTCCGGATGGGACGAAAACAGCATCGTGGCCGTGGACGTGGCGCGCATGGCGGAGCAGATCGGCATCGAAGCAGTCGCCGTTCATCCGCGGACGCGCATGCAAGGCTATGCGGGATTTGCGAATTGGAAAGTCATCCGCGCCGTGAAAGAAGCGGTGCGCATTCCGGTGATCGGCAATGGCGACATTCGCACTCCAGAAGATGCGCTGCGGATGATCGCTGAAACCGGATGCGATGCCGTGATGATCGGCCGCGCCGCTTCATCGAATCCGTGGATTTTCCGGCAAATCGAAGATTACGTGAATACCGGAACCTATAGCCAACCCACTGAGACCGATCGCTACCAGCTCCTCTCGGGATACTTCCGCGCCCTGATCGCCAGCGGGATGCCGGACGCGATCGGCAAAATGAAGCAGTTCGCCACCTATTTCACGCACGGCGTGCGCAACGGCGGCGAACTCCGGCACTCCGTCCACCACTCGCATACCGCGCCGGAAATCCTCGATTGCGTGGACGCGTTCTTCGCGCGGTCCGCAGCCTCTGCGAACGACTAGCTTCTACCCAGCCTGCAACTTACTCCGGCTTGGCGGCGCCGCTTGCGATGGCGTTGTCGAATAGGTGGCGCATCTGCTCACCCGCTTGCCGGCTCTGATCGATTTCCTGGCTGGCAATTTCTCCGATCTGCCGTCCCAGCTCGCCCATCTGCTGGCCGAGTTCGCCAGCTCGCTGCGTAATCTCCTGCATGTTGGAATTCCAGCGCGCCTGATTGAGCGCTTGCTGCATTTCGCCCAAATCGCGTTGCAAATCGCCGAACTGCTGCATGGTCGCGCCGCTGGTATTTAAATCCTTGAGTTCGGATTGAAGCTTCTGCAGCTCCGCGGTCATGTCCGGCACTTTCACGCGAATCTCCTGCATCTTTGCCTGCACCTGCTCGCGCATTTGCTTCGAAAGCTCCTGCTCCTTCGCTTGCAGTTCCTGTCGGTGCTTCGCGGAATCGGCTCGTTGGGCCCAAATTTGCTGGGCGCGATCGATGATGGCCTGATCGCGAATCACATAGGACTTCCCGTCGTGTTCAAACCAGATGAAGTCGCCGTGAATCCTCGACCGCAATTCCCCCACCATCTCGTCATCTTCTTGGGTGCCGTGAATGATCGGGTGGTTGGAGTCTTTGCTGACAATCACGAACCGCGGTCCCCATGGCCAATACGCAGCGAACTGATTCGCGTAACCATTTGCAGCGCCCCAACCTCCGGGAGGTGGCACTGCGGGCGCGGGACCTTGCGGTGGCACGGGCGCTGCGACCGGCGCGGGAGATGGCGGTGGCGGCGGAACAGCAGGATTTGCCGCAACCTTGCCAGTCCGCAGCACCGGGATTGATGAGGGCGAAGGAATTTGCGGCGGTGCTCCCGCGCCTGGATTGGCCGGAGCGGCGGGGATCGCTGTGGGCACAAGAGCGCCGCTGGGAGGCGTCATTAGCTGCGTGGGTGGCGGAGGCGGCGGTACCGGCGCGGGAATGGCCACATCCTGCGCGGCGAACACCGATGGATGCAGCGACGCTGTGAGCGCAACAGCGGGAAGGCACACGGCCGCAAGCGCGACGATCAGCGACTTTTTTACATTTCCAGACATATCCGGTCTCCATGAAAGAATTCGCTCCAGCCTTTTTTCTCCCTGGCCCGTTTTAGCCATGGCTACACCGTGCCACCGCACGCGCGCCGGCGAAGTTTCCAGATGCGCCAGAAAATCGAGAAGAGTTTCCGCGTAGCGGGTGCGATCCGCGCCAGCGGACAGAGCTGCGTCGTCGCTAGCCTGTTCTGATAGACCTGCCAGATGACGGTCCAGCCACCAGGAGAGTGGACTGAACCAGAAGACCGCGCGATGCAGCAAGGCAACGAGCTGCACGAGCGAATCGCGGCGCGCCACGTGGGAGACTTCGTGCGCCAGTACGCAATGCAGCCGATCGGCGTCCCAAGCACGCCAGTCCTGCGGCAATAGAATCGTTGGTCGGAAAATACCGAGTGTCACCGGAACGCGCAGTGCGACGGAGTCAGAGAGACGCGGAGACTGCCGCAAACCGGCCGCTCGCGACGCGGCATCCAGCAAACGCAAAGCTTCCAAGTCGCCTATGGGTTGCGCGGTGCGCGCCAGGCGAGAACCGAAGAACATTCCCAACAAAAGCCGGGCGAGAAAAAAGACGGCAATCACTGAATACAGCGCGCCCGCCAGCGAAATCCACGGAAACATAGGCCGTGAAGCCTTTGATCCAGCAGCCACATATGATTCGCTGGCCGCGCTTAATTCGTTCGCCGCCTTAGATTCGCTGGCCAAATTACCGGCGAACGGCACGCCCGAACTGATGGTGCCCGTCGAATGGTGCACCTGACTGCCCCGGCGCGTGTGCGAAGCACCGCTTTCCATCATGACCGGCGGCTGGAACCCGCGATTTGCAGCAACCGCAATATCCCGCGAAAAACTCGGCACAGGTATGGGAAGTGAAATCGCCGGAGAGACGAGCACCAGCAGCGGCATCGCCAGCGCGATCAACAGCAAGCCTCTCCACGCCAGCAGCCTTTCGCGCACCGCGCTCACGCGATAAGCAACCAGAACCGCCGCCAGGAAGAACGCCACCAGCAGCGAGCGGAGAGCGGAATCCAGCAAGAGCGGTAGAAATCGCAACGTAGCGTGTGTCAGGGCAGCAGTCATTGCATTCTTCCTTCTTCGCCTCGTTTATTTCACGGGGCGCGCCTTCGAGCCGGTTGAATCTTTGCCCGTGGATTTTTCGCGGGCGATGCGGCGGGCAAGCTTTTCCAGCTGGTCGCGGCGAATCACGGAGTTCTGCACCATGCCGACCAGCAACTCTTCCGCGGAGCCACCGCAAAAGCGGTCGATGATGTTTTTCACCGCGCGCACGGCCACATTCTGCCGCGCCTGCAGCGCACGATAGATATATGTGCGTCCCGCCACTTCGTGACCAACGAAGCCTTTTTCTTCCAGGCGGCGAAGAATCGTTCGCACCGTCGATTCCTTCATCGGACGCGACCCGGCCAGCGCTTCGCGGCAAGCTTCCGCCGAACACGGTCCGTTGGCCCAGACGTAATCCATCACCAGCTGTTCGATTTCGCCGAGGCCCTTGGGCCGTTGGTGAATGGTTTTTAGCATTCGATTCGCCACTTTCGCTATTTCATGTAGCGCTACATTGTGTAGCGGATAGAAGAATGCTTGTCAAGGGCAATTTTTGGGCTGCGTAAAGAGGCGAGTGCCGCTGGGGTAGGCGTGAATCGCTGACGTCTGCACGCGCCGGCACAGCTGGGGAAATAAGACGGCTTATTCGTCGCGAGTTACGAGAAGCTGCTTGTAGGCTTCGCGCCGGGTGATGCCCCGCTCACGGGCGGCCACTTTCAGCGCGGACTTGCGGTCGATGCCGCGCTCCTTCATGATTTCCTCAACGCGATGGGAAAGAGGCGCGGTCGCTTGCGCTCCGTTACCATTGTTGTTTGGGTGTACCGCCTGGCCGTCCGCCGGACCAAACAGCAGAGTGATCTCGCCGCGCGGCGCCTTCTTGCGCACCGCTTCAACAAGGTCTTCGATGTGGCCGCGCTGAAACTCCTCGAACGCCTTGGTGACCTCGCGAGCGATTACCGCTGGGCGATTGCCAAGAATCTCCAGCGCATCTTCCAGCGAATCGAGCAAGCGGTGCGGAGCTTCGTAGAGCGCCACGGTGCGCGGCTCATTCGCAAGGGCGCGCAACGCTTTGCGCCGCGCCGTCTGGCGCGATGGCAGAAACCCGGCGAAAGTAAAATCCTCAATCGGCATTCCCGAAGCAGCCAGCGCCGCCACGAACGCCGACGGCCCCGGAATGGGCACAACCGCGATGCCGTGGCGCAGGCAGAGGCTCACCAGTCGAAAACCGGGATCGGAGATCGCCGGAGTTCCCGCGTCGCTGACCAGTGCCACTTTCGCGCCCTGCTCCAGTTCGATCACGATTTCAGGAGCGCGCGTAATTTCATTGTGTTCGTGATAGCTCACCAGCCGCTTCGAAATGTCGAAGTGCGAGAGCAGCTTCATCGTCTGGCGGGTGTCTTCGCAGGCGATCACGTCAACTTCACGCAGCACGCGCAAAGCGCGCAGCGTGATGTCTTCCAGATTGCCTATCGGCGTGGCCACAATGAAGAGGCAGCCCGCTCCGTTATCGTCCGGTTTTATTTTCGTCGCCATGTTTGACAGCAATGAGTCAGAACATGAGGGTAAGCTGTGCGCGCAGGTTTTGCAATACAGTGTGAAGCTGACTTGATATTTTCCAGCGCTTTCATGCCAGCAGCTTCAGCGACCAAGTGGGCAAACCCGCCAAGAGCGGCAACCGCTTTCGCGTTCACGCGCCTTGAAGCCCGCATTCAGCTCAAGTATTCTTTTTAGTTCCCGGCATGGCTACCAAGCGAATTTTAGCGGAACTTCCCGGCACCACCGACCGGCGCATCGACGCGCTGCTGACCCTGCTCGCCGAAAACGCGACCATCGTGGTAAGCGGCGCGAAAATCGCCAAGGAAATCGGCGTCACACGCCAGCAGGTTTGGCGCTGGATCGAAAAATTGCGCGCGCTGGGAGTGCGCGTCAAGGGCCACGCGCACACCGGTTACCATATCGAACGTGTTCCAGACATTCTAGCGCCGCAACTGCTCAGTCATCGTCTCTACGGCACGCCATTCGCGCGCCGCATCTACCATTTCTTCAAAGTCGATTCCACAAATACCGTCGCCATGCACCTGGGCGAAGCGGGCGCGCCGCATGGCACGGTCGTGCTCGCCGAGGAGCAAACCGCCGGGCGAGGACGCGCCGGCCGATCGTGGACCTCGGAAAAGTCCGCGGGAATTTATTGCAGCGTGCTGCTGCGCCCAGCCATTCCTCCCGCGTATGCTCCGGTGCTGACTTTGGTTGCCGGCCTGGCCGCCCGCGACGCTGCTACCGAGGATATGGATGCGCTTCCCGACATTCGCTGGCCAAACGACCTGCTCGCCAGCGGCAAAAAGTTCGGCGGCATTCTCACCGAAATGCACGCCGAGCCGGATCGCGTTCACTACGCGGTGATCGGCGTGGGCATCAACGTCAACCAGATGAAAATGCCCGAGCCGCTCGCGTCCATCGCCACTTCGCTGCGCATCGAGACCGGCAAACCGCATTCGCGTCTGGAACTGCTGATCCGGTTGCTGCGCCAACTCGACCGCTACTACAATCAGTTCCTTGCCGAGGGCGCCGCGCCAATCCTGCGGCGTTTCGCCCAAGTGTCGAGTTATTTCAAGGGCAAGCGCGTGCGGATTACTACAGCCGCGGAAAGCTTTACCGGCACTACCGCGGGGCTCGATCCCAGCGGCGTGCTGCGCGTGGTGCGCGACGACGGTCGCGGCACCGAGCTGGTGCTTTCAGGCGATGTTGCGGAGGCGCTTTGATGCTGCTCGCGCTCGATGTAGGCAATACCAACACGGTGCTCGGAGTTTTTCGCGGCAAGGAACTCGCGGCGCATTGGCGGCTCACCACCGCTCGCGATCAAACCATCGACGAATACGGCATCCTGACGCGCAATCTTTTCACCCTGCGCGAACTCGAACCGCGCGAAATCGGCGGCGTGATCATCAGCTCCGTGGTGCCTCCGCTCAATTCGACGCTGGCCGGAATGGCGCAGGCCTATTTCGGGCACAAGGCGCTATTCGTCGAGCCCGGAGTTAAAACCGGCATATCCGTGCAGTACGACAATCCACTGGAAGTGGGAGCGGACCGAATCGTAAATAGCGTAGCGGCATTCGAGAAGTATGGCGGCCCCTGCATCATCGTGGATTTCGGTACCGCTATCAATTTCGACGCGGTTTCCGAGCGCGGCGAATACATGGGCGGAGTTCTCGCGCCGGGGATCGGAATTTCCGCCGAGGCGCTCTTCGCGCGCGCGGCGCGTTTGTTTCGCGTGGAAATCAAAGATCCCGGGAAAATTATCGGCACCAATACCTCAGCGTCCATGCAGGCCGGGCTGTTTTACGGCTACACCGATCTGGTCGATGGCATCCTCGACCGCATGAAGAAAGAGATGGGCGCACAGACCAAAGTGATCGCCACCGGCGGGCAGGCGGCGCTGATCGGCCGCGCGTCGCGGCACATCGAAACCATCGACGAGTTTCTCACTCTCGATGGCTTGCGCATCATTTGGGAACGCAATCACTCCGGCTCGCGCGAGCACGGCGGCGCGACAAAAAAGGCCCCTACTCCGATCAAGCGCGGATGAACACTCATTTTTCGTTCGCGGCGAAACTTTAGGCGCTGAAAAAGTCAGACGTGTCTGGCATGGAATCATTCAACTATTTCAACTATTTCACGGAAATCGAGGAACATTTCTGGCGCAAGCGCGGCGCGCATCTGCTGGTGTCGCCGCTCGATTGGGCAATCGTGGAGACGTGGCAGAAAGCGGGCATTCCGCTTCCGGCGGTGCTGAAAGGCATCGACCGCGCCTTCGAAAGCTGGTCGCGTTCGCGCCGTGCTGCCGGCGGGCGGCAGATGAAAAGCCTCGCCTACTGCGTGGACGCCGTCCTCGACGCAGCCGCCGAAGCGCAAGAAGCCGCAGCTGGCGCAGGCCCGACGATTGCCTCAGCCAAGGCCGGCGCGGAACCGTTCGCGCGCGACGAGCTGCGAAAATATCTGGAGCGAAACTCCGTGCGCTTGCGCGGCGCGGCCGAAAAGCAGCGCAATTCGTACGCGGCTCTCGCGGAGCGTTTTGAAGAAGCCGCCAAGCGGCTCGACGAATCGCTCGTGCTGCTCGATTCGCCCGCACCGCTTGACCTGGAAGATCTCGAGCGCCGCCTCACCGTGCTCGAAGAAAAGCTCACCGCCTCGCTTGCGGCGGACGCCGATGACGAAGCGCTGTTGGCCATTCGCCGCGAAATGGACCGCGCGCTCGCCCCATACCGGCGTAAGATGTCCGCTGAGCAGCTGGCGCAGCTCGAGCGCCAATTCACGCAGAAACGCCTTTTCGAGCAGTTCAATCTCCCGCGGCTGAGCCTTTTTTATCTAAGCTGACGTGTTTCGCGGATATCCCAAGGACCCATGCCCACTATTGACGTCACTATCGAAAAACTAATTTACGGCGGCGAAGGACTGGCGCACCACGACGGCGCCACCGTCTTCGTACCGTTCGTGCTGCCGGATGAGCGCATCTCGGCCTCCCCGGTTAAACAAAAGAAGAAATTCGTTCGCGCCCAAGTGCAAGACGTGCTCACGCCGTCCCAGGACCGCGTCGCTCCGCGCTGCCCCCATTTCGGCGTTTGCGGCGGGTGCGATTACCAGCACATCGGCTACGATTCGCAGCTGAAGTACAAAACGGAAATCCTGCGCGAGACGCTCCGCCGCATCGGGCGCATCGAATGGACCGGGGAAATCGTCGCGCACGCCTCGCCTCCATGGGCCTACCGCAATCGTGCGCAATGGAAAATTCGCCCGGCGGCTGACGTACAGGAATCCAGCCCAACTCCTACAGCAGCAGAGGAACGCGATGCGGCGGCAGGTGCGCATCTCGGAATCGGCTACTTTCGCGCCAATTCCACCGCGCTTTGCGCCGTCGAGGATTGTCCAATAGTTTCACCGCTTCTATTGAAAACGCTGCTCGCGTTGCGCGAATCCCTCACTGCCGGAGCGCTGCCCAAAAACTTGCGCGAAATCGAAGCGTTTGCGGGCGCGGATGACTCCCAGCTGTTGCTGACCGCCACTTTTTCCGGATTCCCCGCGCGAGCCGAGGAACTCGAGCAGAAGATCCGCGAAATCGCGCCGGAAATCGGCAGCCTTCTATTCCACGATCCTACGCGCGAGCGAATGCAGCTTTTCGGCCCGGGATTCATTCCCTGCGGAGCCGCTGGATGCACATACCGCGTAGGCCACTTTTCCTTTTTTCAGGTGAACCGCTTCCTCGCCGGTGATCTTGCCAGCGAAGTAGTTGAGAAAGATCCTGGCGGTTCGCTCGCTCTCGATCTCTTTGCGGGAGTAGGTCTTTTTTCCGTGCCGCTGGCGGAGCGATTCGATCACGTTGTGGCGGTCGAGGCCAATCCTGCATCCGCGCGCGATCTGGAAGCGAATATCGCCACAATTCCGCGCGCAGCCAACGGCCGCGGAGTTGCCGCATCGGTGGAAGTTCGCGTTGCCGAAGTTGAGCAGTTCCTGGCAAAATTCCGCGGCAAGCCACAACTGGTCGTGCTCGATCCTCCGCGCGCCGGATTGACGCCGCCGGTCGTCAAATATCTCGCGCGAATCGCGCCCGAGCGCATCACCTACGTCTCCTGCGATCCGCCCACTCTCGCGCGCGATCTGGCTGCGTTTCAGCAAGCTGGTTACGAACTCGGTGAGCTGCACTTGTTCGACCTTTTCCCGCAAACATTTCATATGGAAACGGTAGCGCGGCTGCGACGGCGCCCATGAAACTTCCAGCACTCTGGCTCGCCTCCGCATTCGCGGCCGGAATTGCGCTGGCGTTGCGATGGCCCGGAGAGTTGCGCACGTGGCTCGTTATCGCGCTCGCTACGATTCTCGCTGGCGGAATTTTGGCGTGGCGCAATCGGGTCGCGGCGGCGTGGGTGCTGGTGCTGGTCGCGTGGATGGCTCTCGGCGGGCTCGCATCTGGCATCGAACGCGCCAGCGTGCCATCCAATCACGTCGATCGGCTGATCGCCGCCGGCCGCCTGGATTTCGACCAGCCGCTGCGCTGGCGCGGCCGCCTGCGCGAAGATCCTCTTTCGCTTCCCTGGGGACGCCGCTACGAAATCAATCTCGAACAAGTGGAAATTGCCGGTTCGTACGTTCCGGTCAGCGGCGGCTTGCGTGCAAATTTATATGACGGGCCGCAAGCAGGCGGCGTGCCTCGCGGCCTGCGCGCCGGAGACCGCATCGAAGTCTTGATGAAGGCGCGCCCGCCGCGCGATTTTCTCGATCCCGGCGCATTCGACGTGCGCGGCTACCTGGCGCGGCAAAAAATCGACCTCACCGGCTCGCTGCGCAGCGGAGAGCTGCTCCAGCTCATCGACCGCCCGCCGCCTACTTTCTTGCAGCGCGTCGCGCGCGTACGCGGCGATCTGCTGGCTCGGCTCGATGCGCTGTTCCCCGGCCAACCGCAGCGCGCCGCAGTCTTGCGCGCCATGTTGCTCGGCGATCGCAGTTTCGTCGACTCGCAAATCGTCACCGCATTTCAGATCACGGCCGCGTACCACGTACTCGTGGTCGCCGGACTGCACGTCGGCGCGTTAACCATCTTTTTGTTTTGGCTGTGCCGCAAATTTCGTTTGTCGATTGCGGCTACGAGTTTCATCACCCTGGCCGTTCTCGCCGCGTACGTCGGATTGGTGCAGGACCGCCCGCCGATCCTCCGCGCCGCGCTGATGGCTGCTCTCTACTTATGCGCCCGGCCTCTCTTCCGCCGCATCGATCTGCTCAACATCGTGTCGCTTGCCGCGCTCGTGCTGCTGATGTGGAAGCCCGATGAGGTTGCCGATTCGAGCTTTCAACTTTCGTTCCTTGCCGCGGGAGTGATCGCCGCGCTGGCATTGCCGTGGATGGAGCGTTCGACCGCTCCGTATCGCGCCGGTCTCCGGCACCTCGGAGACGTTACGCGCGATGGCGCGCATCCGCCGAAGGTCGTTCAATTCCGCATCGAAATGCGCGCCGCAACCGCATATTTCGCCTCGCGAATGCCCAGGCGCCTTGCGGCGCACGCCAGTGCGTTCATCACGGCGCCAGTTCGCGTGGGTCTCCGATTGTGGGAAGTTGTCCTGCTTTCGCTGGTGATCCAGTGGGGCATGATGCCGTTGCTGGCGCAGGATTTTCATCGCGTTAGCCTTGCCGGTCCGATCAGCAACATCCCGGCCGTGCTACTCACGGGCCTAATCGTCCCGCTCGGTTTTCTCACCTTGGTGGTGACGTTCGTTTGGTCGGGGCTCGCGATTTTGCTGGCAAAAGCGCTCGGCCTCTGCACGGCCGCATTGCTCGGTTCGGTCGAATGGTTCAGCAAAATTCCGCGCGTGTCGTATCGCATTCCTGGCCCGCCCGTGTGGCTGCTGCTTGCATTTTTCGCCGCGCTCATTTTGCTCGCGTACTCAGCGCGAGCTGCCGCCACGCGACGCGCAACCCGCGCAGCAAAGCGCCTGATGCCTCCTCCCATCGCGATTGCGGAATGGACATCCGCAATTTTCCTCGCCGCGCTGACCGTGCTGGTCGCCTCCTATCCATTCGCGCCGAATCTCGATCGCGGCAAGCTTGGCGTCACTGTCCTCGATGTGGGACAGGGTGACTCAATCTTCGCGGAATTTCCCGGCGGTCGGACCATGCTCATCGACGGTGGAGGCCTGTCCGGCTCCGAATGGGTCGGTGGCTACCGCTCGGGCATCGATGTGGGCGAAGAAGTTGTCTCACCCTACCTGTGGTCGCGCGGCTTGAAACGCATCGACGTAGTCGCGCTCTCACACGCCGATCACGACCACATCGACGGTCTTTACTCCGTGCTGCAAAATTTCAAAGTGGGCCAGCTATGGGTTGGTTGGGACGATCCGCGGCCCGCATTCGCGCGCCTGCTTGCGGAAGCGCGCGCCCGTGGAATTCGCATCGTCCACGTGGACCAGGGCGAGGATTTCAATTTCGGCGTCGCTCGCGCGGACGTCCTGTGGCCGCCGGCAGGTGGCACAGGCGAATCGCCCAATGACAACTGCGTTGTACTCCGGCTTTCCGACGGGCCATCGCACTTTCTGCTGACCGGCGATATCGAGCGTCCCGCGGAAGAGGGCTTGCTCGCCGACCATCAATCGCTCGAATCGGAATTTTTGAAGGTGCCGCATCACGGCAGCAAGACGTCATCCACCGCAGCGTTCCTGGCAGCCGTCGATGCGCAAGTGGCGGTGGTCTCCGTCGGCGCGGCGAATCCCTTCGGGCATCCTGCACCGCCAGTGGTGCAGCGCTACGAGCAGGACGGCGTTCGCTTGCTGCGCACGGATCGGGATGGCGCGGTCACTGCGATCGCCAACGGCAAAACTTTGCTGGTCAGCACTTACACCTCGCAGCAACCAGCCGAGCCTGCGCAGTTCTCATCCGCGCGCTCTGCGCTCTGGTAGGAATTCTTCGGCTGAGTGCAGCTGTGCCAGCACACTGAACTCGGCCAGTCGCGATTGCGCCGCCGCGGCGAGGCTGCTAATCACTCGCCATCATCATCGCCTGCGCTACTTTGAGCCGCTTGTAAATATTCTCCAATCAGCACACGCGCTTCTTCGGCCTGCGATTCAAACGCGTAAACCTCCACGCCGCGTCCGCCAGCTGGCTCGCTCTCCGCAAATATATTGTTGCTCCCCGAGACCGGCGAACGAATCCCCTCGCTCTCGAGCAGGCTGCGAATAACCATCGCTTCGCCGATAGAACCGGCAATGTGCACCACAACCGTGCGCTGCCATGAATGACTGCCGCTCATTTTAAAAATCCTACGATGCGCGGCTGCCGCAAATATGAATTTCCGGCCGAGCGAACGAACATTTCGCTCGGCCGGTACTATTGCGCGATGCCCGTCGCCAGTCCATAATATTTTTCAGGCCTAGCTACGCGTAGGGACGATGCATCAGGATCCGCAATTCAGACCGAGTCAGGAAGAAATCGACGAGGAGAGCCGCCGCATTCGCCGTCTGCGCATTTTGGTCCGGCTCACCCTGGAGACCATCGCTTCGGGCGGCTTATCGGCCGAAGAGGCAGCCGGAATGATTGCAGCCACTCGTCAGGCTGCGCTGGAAATGTTTCCGGGCAAGGAACGCGCCTTCGACCTGATCTACCGCCCGCAGTTTCAGCGCATGATGCACGCGGTCTACCGCTTGCAGTAGCGTAGGAACGCGAGGTGAAACCACCTCGACGGCCGCCGCTCAGCGTACCCAATGCCCGTGTAGCCACATCCGCACCCACAACAATCCGATGCCGATCAAAGTGCCGATCAGTGCGTTGTATTCTCGATTGCGCCGGTACAGCGCCCACGAGAACGTCTTCGTCGGAGGCGGCAGCGTTTTCCAGACTCCGCTTTGGGGCAACGCGAACTGCGGCAAGAAAAGCGGCACGTTCGCGGAATATTCATCGAAAGCCGGCCCGAATCGCCGCCGCAGGTCCGCTTCCTCATTGCGGATCACTGCGTAATAGAACACCGCAAAATACCCGATCACCAGCGCGCCATCCGCCCAAGAAGAACCAGTCACTGCGAATCCAACTGCTAGCAGCGAACTCCCCAGATACAGTGGGTTCCTGGTATACGCGTACAGCCCGCTGGTAGCGAGTTCCCGGTTTTTCTGCAAATGGCCGGCAGCAATCGCACGAATTACCAGTCCAATCGCCGCGATCGCTCCTCCCACAATAATCGAGTTGTAGGAGGGCCGCGCGAAAATCCAGAACAGCACCGCGACGGGATAGCCAGCGCGCACGCGCCAACGCATCCAAAAGTTTCTAGGTTCGAGCACTTACTTGCCTCGCAGGGTGCGAATCTTGCGGCTCAAGCAACGCAGCACAACAAGTTTGCGCTGTTCATCCATACTTTTTTCGATGCTGCAGTGCGCGCATCGCCGCAATTCGTCGGCAGCCGCGCCCTGAATCAGCTCCCGCTCTTTCGCTGCAAGCGCGCCAGCAGATCGCGCGTCGAGTGCTCTTTCGGGTCACCGACGATCGCGACGCGGATGCCGAGCATCACGGCTAAATCGCGCTCTGGAACCGTTTCCGGCCTGTAATCGGTCCCTTTCGCATGCACGTGCGGCTGCAATTCGCGCAGTAGCGGTTTTACGTCCAGATCGTCGAAGATCACCACGTAATCCACGACCGCCAGCGCCGCAACTAGCGCAGCCCTCGCGCGCTCCGTCAAAATCGGCCGCCCTTCGCCCTTCAGCTTCCTTGCGCGAGAATCCGAATTGACGCCCACCACCAGCAGATCGCCCTCGGCGCGCGCGGCTTGCAAATAGCGCACGTGACCCGCGTGCAGTAAATCGAAAATCCCGTTGGCAAAGACGATCTTGCGCCCAGCGCGGCGATGTTCCTCGAGCACTTCGTGCAGACCCTCGCGGGAAAGAATTTTTTCGCGCGTGTCCATTCGAATGTGCGCGCCGGTCAGCGCTGCGCCGTGGCCTTGCGCCGCAGCGTCGCTTCCAGTTCCGCGCGCGTCAGAGTCGCCGTCCGCCGCTTCATCACCACGATTCCGCCGGCATAATTCGCCAGGTGAGCCGCTTCCAGATACGAAGCTCCCGCAGCCAGAGCAAGGGTGAAGACGGCAATCACCGTGTCGCCCGCGCCGGTCACATCCACCGGCGCATCCGAGCCATAAATTGGAATATGCTGCGAACGTGTCGCAAGCCCGCGAGCCGTCGATTCGTCGCGTTCGAAAACCGCCATGCCATCCTTGCCGCGCGTCACCACCAGGCACTCGACTCCCAGCTCGCTCGCGGCGCGCTCGCCAAGTTCCTCGAGCTTCTGCGCGTCCGTGCCGATGCGCTCGTGATATGCAGCTTCCAGCTCCGCCTCATTCGGAGTGGCCGCGACCACGCCCGCTTTGGCATACGAAAGCAATCGATAGCGAGAGTCGAGCGTGACGCGTTTCGCGCGCAGCCCGCGAACCAGCTCAGGCGTGGCCGCTCCGAATCCATAATCGGACACCAGCACAGCCGATGCCCGGCTCGCCGCCTGCCGCGCCTTTCGCGCGATCGCTTGCTGCGTCGCTTCTGGCAACGTTCCATTTGGTTCGCAATCCACGCGCAACACTTGCTGTTCTGTACTATGCGTCCAGCCCGCCAGGTAGCGCGTTTTGCGCGCCGTCACCCATCCGCTCGCGCGCACGATGCGCGACACGTCCACACCGCGCCGCCGCAGACAATCCAGCAGCACGCGTCCGCCATCGTCATCGCCCGCCACGCCCACTGCTAAAACTCGCGCTCCCAAACTCGCCAGGTTGGCGGCAGCATTTCCCGCCCCGCCGGGATAAATCTCCGTTCGCCGATGGCGCAGAATCAGCACCGGCGCTTCGCGCGACACGCGAGATATTTCCCCCGACACGAACTCATCAAGCACGAAATCGCCCGCCACGCAGATCGTTTGCCGCGGAAACGCCCCGACGATACCCAGCAGCCATGTGAGATCCACAGACGAATCCGTCGGCACGGCGGCTTGCGGCGTCCGTCGTTTGCCCTTGCGATGAGCGGGACTCAACGATTCTCCTCGAAATTTGGCGGGGATTATCCGCGCGAGAAAGTATCACACACTCGCGGCAACCGGCAAAACCACGCGCGTCGCCGCACGGAACACTCGGCCGGCCCGGCCGTTCGCGCCATCACCACTGTCCACTCACTGCGTGCTGCGTGCGCGCGTCGCGCAGCGCTCGCCGGCGGTTTTTATCACCGTACGCCAGAATTCGTCTTCTCGATCCACGCACACCGAAATCACGCAGTAAAGCACGTCCATCGCGTCCGAACGCACGCGCGCCAGATTAAACGTGTCCTTCTCAGTGCACACCAGCGCATCTGCGCCGGCTGTTCGCGCTTCCAGCGCCAGCGCGTCGAAATCGGCCTGCTGATACCGATGATGGTCGGGAAAAACCTTATGCCCGGCGATCTGCAAGTTCCAGCGCCGCAAATCGGCCAGAAAAGCCCCCGGATTCCCAATACCGCAAAACGCAAACAATTTCCGTGTGCGCACCTGCGCGAAATCCACATCCGTATCGGCGGAACGCGAGCCGCCCTTGGTCATCTTGCGAATCGAGTCAAGCTCCGACCGCGCGTAAAAAATCGGCGCGCTCGAATCGCGCCGCACCGCACCCTCCACTGCCGGCGCGTGCTCGCTGCGCATGATCACGATCACATCCGCGCGGCCAAGCGCCGAATGAGGCTCGCGCCGCCGGCCCATGGGCAGCAATCGCCCTCCAAACGGATTCGTGGCATCGATCTGCACGATATCCACGTCCCGCGCCAACTGCATATGCTGAAAGCCGTCATCCAGCACGAACCACTCCGCGCCGCGCTTCGCCAGCAACCGTCCGCTCGCGAACCGGTCCGCGCCCACGCCGATTTCCACGCGCTCGCCCAGACGCGCACGCAGCAACCGCGCTTCATCGCTGGTGTTTCCCTCCGCCGACATTTCGCCGCGATACCCGCGCGTCAAAATCGCGCAGCGCTTCCCTTCTCCAATCAGCCTCTGCGCGATCCACTGCACCATGGGAGTTTTTCCCGTGCCGCCCACAGTCATATTCCCAACGCTGATCACCACTCCGTCCAGCCGCCGCTGCCGCAGAATGCCGGCCTGGTACAAACTCGCCCGCAAACGCGTAATCGCGCCGTACGGAAACGTGAGCGGCCACAAAAGCCTGCTCGGAAGTTTTTCGGGATTCACGCCGGCTGCCCTCCGGATTGCAGCGCCGCCGCGATGCGTTCCACGGCGCGCGCCGTGGCGCCGCGATTGCGTTGTGCGAGAGCCCGCGCCGCCTCGCCCGTTCTCTGGCGCAGCGGCTCGTTTTCGATCAGCTGCATCCACACGCGGCCCAGATGCTCGCCGTCATTCACCTGCACTCCCGCGTTCGCACGCTGAAACTGTTCCGCCATTTCGCGAAAATTTTCCATCGAGCGCCCGAACACAGGCGGCCGTCCATACCACGCCGGCTCCAGAATGTTGTGCCCTCCGCTCGGCACCAGCGATCCACCCACAAACGTCGCGTCCGCGAGCCCATACAGCGCGGCAAGTTCTCCGATGGAATCGAGCACCAGCACGTCCGCGCTTTCATCCAGCTTCGCCGCTAGATCGAGCCGGCTCCTGCGCACCACGTTCCATCCGCCCGTCGACGCAATGGCCGCCGCCGCGTCGAACCGATCCGGCTTGCGCGGCGCCAGAATCAGCAACGCATGGCGCCATCGACGCTGCACGACGTCGTACGCCGCGAGCACCGCCCCTTCCTCTTCGGCCACAACGCTGCCCGCCACCAGCACCGGCCAGCGCTCCTGCCGCTGAATTTCCGCCGCGAGCCATTCGCCAAAGCGGCTAGCCGCCGGAAACTCCGCGTCGTACTTCAAGTTGCCGGTGACTTCCACGCGATCTTCGTCCCCGCCCATTTCAATCAAGCGTTTCGCGTCCTCCGGCGTCTGCGCCAAAAACAAATCCGCATCGCGCATGGCGCGCTTAAAAAATGGTCCCACCAGCCACTCCCAGCGCTTGAATCGCGCAAACGATCGGCTGGAAATTCGCGCGTTGGCGAAAATCACTGGCACGCGAAACGCCTGCGCCTCGCGCAAAAAGTTCGGCCAAATTTCCGTTTCCATCACGATCACCAGCGCCGGCCGCACCGTCCGCAACGCTTGCCGCACCGCTACTACCCAATCGAGCGGAAAATAAAAGACACCATCAACACTCGTAAGCCGCTGGCGCGCTAGTTTCTGCCCAGTCTCCGTGGTCGTCGACACGAAAACGCATTGCAACGGGAACTTCTGCTTGAGCGCCGTCACCAGCGGTGCCGCTGCCAGCACTTCGCCCACGGACACCGCGTGAATCCAGATCGCGCCCGCCTTGCACGCCCCGCGTTCAGGAGCTGCCGCGCTCGCGGCCGCGCGCTGCGCCAGCTCCGGATCGAGCCGCCCGAATCGTTCGCGCAACGTGCGACCCGGCTCGCCGCGCCGCCACCCGCGCAGCGCATAGTAGGGCGCCAGAACCAACATGCCCACCGCGGTTAAAATTCTGTAGAAAAAATACATCAGAGGTCGGTTGAGGCCCCGCGATTCGCGCCTTTTGGAACTTCCGCCGCGCTAGCCGGCATCATTATACCGTGAAGAGTTTCACGACTGCGGCATGCTAAAAATGGCAAAACCACGGAACGCGCGGGCTGTCTGTGCCACATCGTCAGCAAGCGAGAGGCCAGATCATTCTGCTTGGCGATTCACCGCGCCCCAGGCTTGTTGTTGCGCGTAAGATATTCTGCGATGGCGTCCAGATCGGCGTCGCTGATTTCCGTCTTGCGGAAAAATGGCATCACCGAAATCCCATTGCGGACGTACGTCTTAACCAGTTGCTGCGTCAGATCCGTGCGCTCCGCCAGTAATGCGGGCTCTGCGCCTTTGTACTTCTCCTTCAGCGCGATCGTTCCCGGCTTGCCCACTCCCGCGCCGTGGCACACCGCGCAATAATCTTGAAATTGAACGTACCCTCGCGGCTCGCCCTCTGATTTCGGCGTCGACGTGGTCCACGCCGATTTCGGCTGCGGTCCTTGCTCCTGTGCAATGGCGATGCTCGTCACCGAGATCAACATCCCCGCAACCACCGCAATGGCCACAATCGCCGCCATCGGAGCCCGCTTGGTTTTCCTCATGCCTTCGTCTCCCGCAGATGCTTGGGCCAGATGCCGTAGCGCCCCGCGGAAAGAATTCCATTCGGGTCGACGGCATCCTTCAGCGTCTCGTGAAATCGCAGCAGCGCATGATCGTTGTATCCGTACGTGTTCATAATCGTCTCTTGGAACGCCGGCGCGGTGCGATATTCGCCCCAGCCATGCTCCGCCGCCGTCCGTACCATCTTTTTGAACGCCGCGCGATTTTTCTGGTTCGTCTCGATATCGTGGGTCACCGGAAAAGCAAAAATATAAATGAACGCCCGCTCCCAATAGCACGAAGGCAAGCTGAACGACGACAGCACAGGAATCTCGTATTCTTTCGCCGCCTCATGGAACACGCGGTTCGCCTCGAAAATCGCCTCCCCCGTCCGCGGAATGATCGGCGAAAACCACATGTGTCCGTTCAAGGGCGTCGGATTATTCGGCGTCCGCGCCCCGATCGAAAACATCGCCAGGCTCGGAATCCCGAATTGCGGCTTATGAACTTTCTCCCGCTGCGCCGGCGTCAATGGCAGCTTGTAAAATTCGTTCTGTTCGAACTTTGCGCCGGGAATCGCGGAAAACTTCTCCTGCGCGTATTCCCAATTCGCGGCGTTGGCCTTCCCCGACCCGTAAAAGCTCAGCTGGCAGCTCCAGTACGCGATGCCTTTCTGCAGCGCGTACTCCTGCAACTCCGCCGACTTGCCGATTTCGCTCTTGGCAATCAGCGCGCTCAGTTCCGGATTGGGTGCCGGAAGTTTCTCCTCGAATCCTTTCGTCATGTCGGAAATCATGCCGACGCCAAGCAGCGGGCTGCCCAAATCCGGCATGCCGTTCGTGCAACGCGTGTTTTCCAGGTAATTCAAAATCACCACCATGGGAATTAGATCTTCGTAGCGTGGCAGGTACACGGTCCCCGAAAGATAAGCCTCCGGCTCCGGCATCAGCCAGAATCCCATCTTCGTCACCACGCCGAAATTCGACTGTGAAAAAATACCGTCCACCCACGGGCCGAATCCCGTCTTGTACTCTTGCCACGTTTTTGCGCCCGGCATCGCGCCCATTCCCGTGCGCACAATTTCGCCATTCGCCAGCACCACTTCCATGCCACAATGCGCGTCGAAATGGTTGCGGTAATTGGCCATTAAATATCCGCCGCCACGATCGAGCGAGTTCCCCACCGGGCTGCCCCATCCCGGATCGGGCACGTCGATCCACAGTTTGATTCCGTGCTCTTGAATGTAGCGATACAGATCGAAATAACTCACGCCCGGTTCCACCAGCGCGTACGCGTTCTTCTCATTCACCTCCAAAATCCGGTTCATGCGCTTCAGGTCCAGCACTACGCTGCCGGAATAAACGGGCGCCGATCCGCCATATCCCAAATTTTTCCCTGTGGAAATCGCGTAAATTGGAATCTTGTACTGATTCGCGATGCGCACCACCTGCTGCACTTGCTCGACGCTGTCCGGAGCGACGGCCGCCGACGCCACAATCTCGTCCTTCTCTCCCCAAAACGGCGAGTACGCGTCGCGATAGAGCGCCACGTCCTCGTCGCTCGTAAACACCCATTCTTTCCCGACGGCCTGCTCGAACTGGACCAGCGCCGCGGAAAAATCTGCGCTGCTCACCCCCGGTGGAACTCGCATCGCGCACTCCTCGCCTAATCGAGCAATGCTAAGAAACGGCGCTACGCCCGCCGCGCCGGTGCAATCACCCAAGTCACCAAATGGTCTGGACCGTTGCTGCTTGCAACATCCGCTTCCGAAAACCGGCGCGTCGCGGCTCGGCCGCGCTCCGCCGGAAATTGCGCAACGATTTCCGCCATGCGCTCCGGCCAGTCTTTCGCACCGCTTTCCGAGTCAGACGCTCGCGTGAAAACTTCTTCTGGCCCCGCGAACTCGTGCTCGATCCGGCCGTCCGCCAACCGCCGGTGATCGATCCGCAGCGCCACACGCATTCCCGCGTCGCGCGCCAGCATATCCAGACAGAAGATCGCCCCCGGCGCAGTCATTCCTGCAATCGCCGCCGGTCCCTGCTTCCAGCGGTAGTAAAGATCGCTAAACCATACATCGGTGATATCGCCGCGAATCGCTTGTGTCGGCAGCGCACGCCGTTTCATCTCGTCCGCAAACGCCGCGCACGGCGGAAATCTCTCATCGAAATACGCTTTGTAAATCGGTTCCGCGGGCGCGCGATCGTTCGTGCCGAAAATCTCCGGCGAAACGCCGGCCCGCGCGGCAATTGGCAGGCTCAGCGCCGCCACTCCCATGTGCAGAAACTCCCGCCGATTGGTCAAGAAATGTCCCCTCTCTGCGCGACCGATATATCACGGCGTTCACCAGTGTCAAGCGGAATGCGCTGGGAGCAAAGTCGGCGGTCCCGGAATGTCGGCTGATCGCCGGACAGAAGTGCGCGCCCTCAAGAATTCGAAAAGTTGCGGTATAGTAACGCCCCGGTGGCGCACAACTCGCGCGATTTGCTGCGCATCGGAAAGGATCAGCCCAATATGCGACCGATGATGCAGTTCGTGTTCCTTGCGGCTCTGGCGCTGCTCCTTCCCACTGCCTCCATCGCGCAGAAGAACTCTTCGCCAGCGGGCGCGGAACAAGCTTCGCTCCCCCACGATAGCCACTCCGGCATCACCGTTTCGGCCAAACCCCTCACGGACTCCTCGCGCGCCAAGCACATCTTCGGAAAAGCCAATCCAATTCCGGCGGGCGTCCTGCCGGTGGAAGTCGTTTTGCGCAACGACACCAACGCGCCAGTGCAAATCGGCCTGGATACCATTCAGCTCGAAATTCACTATCAGAGCGGACGTATGGACGGCGTCGATTCGCTCACCCCCGCGCAGGCCGCCAGCGTTATCGCGCACCCGAATGGTCCCGCGGCGCCTCGCGAACGCCGCTTCCCTATCGGCATGGCGCCCATCGGCGATAAGAAAGCCAACAAATTTCTAGAGACTCTGCGGCCGCTCGCTTTGAACTCAGACATCGTGCCGCCCATGGGCACGATTCATGGCTATCTCTTTTTCGACCTCCGGCACGACATGTCGCTCGTTAGCCAATCGAGCCTCTACATTCCAGACGCGATGGTCATCCCTTCCAAAAAGCCGCTGATCTTTTTTGAAGTGTCTTTCGCCGATCGCTGACCGGACCGCGAACAGTGTCGCCGTAAGCCGTTCGCAACTGGCCCGCCAGCCGCCACTGGTTTGACAATTTCCGCCTGCGCGCTCCGACTGCTGAACGAAATTGCGCATCTAACATCTGGTTGGGGTCGTACGGGATTACTTTCAGCGTCAATTTGCGCGCGCATCGATTTTGCGGCTTCATAGAGAAGTCGAGTTGGCCCGCAGCGTGCTCCTCGGAAGCGTTTTTGCCGCGGTCGTCGACGCTTTGAAGATCGCCGCGTAGTACTGGAACTCCCAGCGCGAACAGTCATCCGCTGGAATTTCGTGGGCCGAACAAACGAGCATCGAGATCGGAAAACCTAACTATATGCACTTTTCGCTAGCCGGCCTCAGATTGGCAAAGAACAGGCGATTCACATTCCTGTCCAGCGGCCTATTTGCCCCGCGCCTTTCGCGCAGGTATGATGATGGTCTTATGCTCCGCGCGCTTAGCAATCTGTGTCTGCTGGCACTCACTGTGGCAATGCTTGCCTGCGCCTTTCCACTTTTTGCCGCCGATACGCCACCAATTTTCCCTTTGAGCGACGTCAAGCCGGGCATGGCCGGCGTGATGTACACGATCTTTCAGGGCGATCAAATTGAGAAAGTCGACCTGCAGGTTATCGGCGTCCTGCCCAACGCTCTCGGCCCTAAAGAGGACGTGATCCTCGTCAAGCTGCTCGGCCCCGAAGCTGCCGAAACCGGCGTGGTCGCCGGCATGAGCGGCAGCCCCGTCTATTTCGACGGCAAGCTTGCCGGCGCGCTTTCGCTAAAAATCGGCGCCTTCACAAAAGAACCCATCGGCGGCGTAACCCCTATTTCGGAGATGCTGGAGGTCGCGCAATACCCATCGCCCGCCACCATCGAAAAGGACGCAAAGCTCACTCCAGGCCGCGTGCAGCGCGGCGCTGCTTCGATCTCAAATCCGCCGCCAAGCTCAACCTCGCAGCTTGCGGCTGCTGATCGCCTTGCTTGGCCCGCTGCCAACGGCTCCATCGGAGACGGAAATTTCGCGCAGCCGGTTTCCGTCGGCGGTGGCCAATTCCTCGTTCCCATCGAGACGCCGCTCGTCACCACCGGCATGTACCCGCAAACGATGGCCTGGTTCGGCAAACAGTTTTCCTCGTTCGGCATGGCCGCCATGGCCGGAGGAACCACTCCCGCTGCGCAGGACCACACGAATCTCAAGCCCGGCGATATGGTCGGCATCGACCTGATTCGCGGCGATCTTTCCATGAGTGACGGCTGCACCGTAACCGCCATCGAGGGCAACCGCCTTCTCGCTTGCGGCCATCCGCTCTTCGGTTTTGGCGCGGTGCAGATGCCCATCTCCAGCGCCCATGTGGTGATGACCCTGGCTTCTTCGCAAGCTTCCACGAAAATTATCACCACCGGTAAAGTGATCGGCACGCTGACGCAAGATCGGCAGACGGCAATCAGCGGCGTCCTGGGCGCCGGCCCTCCGATGGTGCCCGTCAATTTGACTCTCGACACTCCGGACGGCGAACAAAAATACCATTTCGAAGTCGTGCAAAGCCCGCAGCTCACCGCCGTACTGGTAGCCACCGCGGCCTACAACGGCATCACCGGCAGCTCCGCATACGACCAAAGCACCACGCTGCAACTCGATGGCAACATCGACCTGAAAGATCACGCTCCGGTGCGGCTCGAAGACCTGTTCGCGCCCACCGATCAATCCACGCCGGCCGGATATTTTCTGGCCACTTCCGTGGAATCGGATTTCGCGCAGATTTATTCCAATCCCTACGAACTGCCACAGATCAACAAAGTCGATCTAACCATAAGAGCTCTGCCGGACCGCCGCTCGGCAACCATTGACGACGCCTGGGTGGAAAAGAGCGAAGTCTATCCCGGCGAATCAGTGAACGTGAGAGTGCTGCTGCGCCCCTACCGCGGCGCGCCTTTCATCCAGCAGATTCCCATCACCATTCCGGCGCAAACCGCCCGCGGCACGCTTCGGCTGGTGGTCAGCGATGCCGCATTTCTGAATCGCAACGTGGAGACGCTAGCCTACAGTTCCCAGGGACAGCTTCCCGGTCTCGGCGAATTGATCAATCTCATCAATCGCCAGCGCCACAACGACCGCCTTTATGCCACGCTCCTTCAGCCCACGCCAACCATGCTGGTCGAAGACAAGGAACTTCCCAACGTTCCGCTCTCCACCATCAACGTGCTCGAACAGCGCGACAATCCCGGCAGCGCGCGGCTGCTTTGGGAATCCACGGCGGGGGAATGGTCGGTCGAGATGCACCAGGTTATTGCCGGACAGCGCATGCTCACCATCACCGTGAAGTGACGGCCAAACGTAAAGGAGATTCTCGAATATGACCGGGCGACTGACTTTGGTGTGTGGACTGGCGCTGTCGATGTTGCTGCCCGCCGCCGTTCGTGCGGAACACACTCGCTACTGGCGCGAAGCGGACTACTCCCAGTTCGTCAAGGGTACCGCACACGGAGTCGCCATTCGCAGCGATGGCACCATCGCACCCGCGCCCCAATTCGATCTGTTCGCCGATCCTAGTCTCGCTTACATCTGGGCGCTGCGCATGGATTCGCGAGGCAGGCTCTACGCCGCCGGTGGCCCCAACGCCAAAGTTTTGCGCTTCGATGACGCCGGAAAATCCGCCACCGTATTCCAGTCCCCCGAACTCGCGGCCCAGGCCATCGCGCTCGATTCAAAAGATAACTTGTTCGTGGCCACTTCGCCCGATGGCAAGGTCTATCGTGTCACTCCCGACGGCACAAAGAGCGTCTTCTTCAATCCCAAGACCAAATATATCTGGGCCTTGGCGTTCGATTCCCACGGCAATCTTTTCGTCGGCACCGGCGACAACGGAAAAGTCTTCGTGGTCGCACCCGACGGAAAGGGCCAGCTCTTCTACCAGAGCGCCGATAGCCACGCGCGTTCCCTGGCATTCGATTCCAAGGGCAACTTGCTGATCGGAACCGATCCCCACGGCCTCATCCTGCGCGTGCCCATTGACCGCAAAACGTCGCAGTCCCTTCCCGCTGCGGGCGCGCCCTTCGTGATCTACGAAATGAACAAGCAGGAAGTAACCTCGATGGCGCAGGACTCGGACGGGAATCTGTACGCCTCGGCCATCGGTGAAAAAACGCATATCCCCAACCTCGCTCCGCTGGTGCCGAACGTATACCCTCCGGTCGTCACTCCCACGCCAACAGCTCAGACAACCATCGTGCTTTCGGCATCCGGCCAGGCTCAGCCAGGCGCTGCGCCCATCGTACTGCCCACGTACCCCATGCTCGTCCCCGCTGGTGGCTCGCAGGTGGTGAAAATCGCGCCGGACGGTTCGCCGAAAACCGTGTGGACCTCGGCCACCGATCTCGTTTTCACCCTGGCCATCTCACCCTCCGGCCGGCTGCTGCTCGGCACTGGCGACAATGGCTCGGTAATCGAAATGGAGGGCCAGGACGTTTACTCCAATATCGCCAAAACCGCTTCCGAGCAGGTCACCGGTCTGGTTACTAGTCCGGGAGGCAAGGTCTTCGTGGCCACCGCCAACCCCGGAAAACTCTTTGCCATGGGTCCCGGCCTCGAGCCTAACGGCAGCTTTGAATCCGATGCATTTGACGCCAACATCTTCTCTCGCTGGGGCCGCATTACCTGGTGGGGCGACGGAGCCGCGAACGGCAAAACGGAATTCTATCTGCGCTGCGGCAACACTTCCAATCCAGACAAGAACTGGAGCGCATGGACCGGTCCCTATAACAACCCGGCGGGCGAAGATACCCACTGCCCAGCATCGCGCTTTGCTCAGTTCAAGGCCGTGTTCCCCAATCCCACGCAGGAACACACGCCCGACGTTTCCTGGGTGAGCGTTGCCTATCTTCCAAAGAATGTCGCGCCCATTATCGACGATATTGCCGTTCAAGATCCTGGCATCCGCATCGCTGGTTTCTCGTCTCAGTCGACCGGAGGACCCACCCCCGTGCAACTCCGCATGCCCAACGCACAGGGTGATTCGCCGTCAGCTCCCCCCATGAACGCCGAAGCGGGAGGCACGAGTTCCAGGGCCCAAACCGCGCTGCAAGGGTACAAGGATAAAGGCTACCAGAGCGTAATCTGGAACGCGCACGACGCCAATGACGACGACCTCATCTACACCCTCTACTATCGCGCCGAAGGCGAGCAAACCTGGCATGTGCTCAAGGACAAACTGACCGACAATTACTACTCGTGGCACACCGCTTCCATGCCCGACGGCGCCTACTACCTCAAGGTTCGCGCTTCCGACGCGCCCTCGAATCCCGTTAACGATGCGCTGACCTCCGAGCGCGTCAGCGACCGTTGGGTGGTAGCCAATACGCCCCCGCGCATCGAGCATCTCCTGGCTGGCTCCGGTTTGCTCAACACCCGCGCTTCCTTTGACGCGGTCAGCGCTTACGGCCCGATCGCCCAGGCAAAATACAGCATCGACGCTGGCCCATGGCAAACGATTTTCCCTGTCGGCCAGCTCTCCGATGCTCCGAAGGAAAGCTACTACATCGAGGTTCCTGGCCTGACCAACGGAGAACATACCATCGCCGTTCAAGTGACCGATCGGTTCGACAACACCGCCGCCGCAAATACGAATTTCACGGTGCAGGGCAAAAGTTCTCGGTAGCGGCGTTCCCGCTGCCTCTTAATTCGCCCAGTTGCGGATTGCGGCCATCGGCTCGAAGCCCTCCACGCACGCGCCAATGCCGCGCAGTCCGGCTTGGCCGTCGTCATCCACGTGCACCACGCGCGCGCTGCAGCGCACATTTTCCGGCGCGCGGCCAGTCAGCTCCTGCGGCAGCGTAAAGTGCATCTCCAGCGGTTGCCCGACGCGCAAGTCTTCCCTACAAGTGAAGTAAAGCCCGCGCTCGGAAAGGTTCAGCGCTTTGCCGATGTATTCCGCGCCAACCGTCGCAGTTCTGACGGCGGATGTTTCCCGATCCGCTTCGATTGGCGGCTCAGCGTCGTTATGACCGTTGGCGGTAACTCGGAAACGAAGCGGTAGCGTGCAGAGTTTTCTAGCCGAGGTGCGGCGTTCGTTGCCAGCCATACAATTCCTCCTGCTTTCGGTTGCTCGATGGAAATTGATGTTTCGAGGAAGGGTTCTCGCAGAATCACCCCGCGCCGTGGGTTCGTCAAGAATTTTAATAATTCTCGCCGAACTCTTTTGGCGCTTCTTTCAGCCTAGTAAAACGCTGCGCTCACACCTGTTCCAAATGCGAACAATTTCGCTCTCAGGGATTTAGCGCGCGAAAATACTTCGAGGTTGCCGCGGCAGGAACCTAATCTTCCGGACGCCAATCCGCGGGAGGAAAGGCAATCCTCCAAAATTGTGGCGCGGGTGAATCAAATTCCAGCGGGATCTGAAATCCTTCCGACGACTCGCGCGGTTGCCGCACAACTTTGCAGGCGACGCGTTCGCGCGTCGTACGGTTTTCTAGTACCAGCCGAGTGCCGGGAACCAGCGACTGCCGCATGATCACCAGAGCCCCCTGCGGGTTCACGTTGAGCGTCTCCACTTCGAAAGTCGTCGCTTTCCCCTCCACCGCCACGTGGATCTGCGCCCGCACGCGCAGCAGCACCCTTTGGCTGCGCCGCCGCTCCTCTCCGGCAATCCGATGCGTTGGCTGCGGCAGTCTCCTGATCGCGGGGCCAGATACGGACGCGGGTTGCGGACCAGAGACACTTCGATCGCCCGGCTTCGCGGAACGCGCCGCCGGTATGACCTGCAGATTTTCTGTCTTCAAATTTCGACACCCCAAAAATTCAGATTCGCCCCTACCAATTCCACCCCTAATTCCCATCCATCCGGCCGCTGCGAACCCTTCCATACAACCACGCCGTCGGCAAGCTCGCGCGTCGCAACGTTGGTAACCCGCAGGCGCTGTTGCGCTTCGATCTCGCGCGGACTCACCAGCAGGCATCCGTAGCTATTCACCACGCGGGTATACGCCGGCTCGAAATTCAGCGGTCCAGGACTCCCATTCCATTCAATCGTCACTCGGACGCGAGAGTTGACACGCATTCCCCGCCGATTGTGCCTATTTCGTATATCTCTTGGAAGGTCATCCCCAAATGGCATACCCGTTGGTCCCCGCGGAACATCGCTGTAAGTCAGTCTCTGAATTCCAGATGCGGCGTTCAGCTCTGTGTACCAGGCGATCTTATTCGCCCGGCACATGGGCAATCAATGGTACGAAAAGACAGCTGTACTTTTTTCTGCGGAAACGTTGCGTGGCAAAAACCGGCATTCACAGCAGCCGATGAAGCCTCCGCCGGCTTGTGTAGCGCTGCGCTCCAGCGCAGCAGACGCAACGTCCCCTAGCCCGATCGTCCCTCGCATGCACTTAACAAGGCGGTGTTGCACGCACGCTGGCGCCTGCGTATTCACTGAAACCCGCCATCTACTTGATTGCGGCTGATTAGAACGCGATGAGATTTTCGGGCTGCTCGCGGGCGTCAGTCTGCCGATACCGATTCATCCGCAAACCGCGGCTTGGATAGCCCGACGATGCGTCCGAACCGTCGCTCCAGCCAAGTCTGCAGCGAGTCCATGTACGTGTAGAAGACCGGAGTCAAATAGAGAGTAACCATCTGCGAAAATATCAGCCCCCCGCAAACGGCCAAGCCCAGTGGCCTGCGCGACTCTGCTCCCGCGCCGGATCCAATGGCAATCGGCAAAGTGCCAAAGAGCGCCGCCATGGTGGTCATCATGATCGGGCGGAAGCGAACCAAGCTGCCCTCGTACGCCGCTTGCGCGGCGGGCTTGTGTTCTTCGCGCTCCCGCTGAATGGCGAAGTCCACCATCATGATGGCGTTCTTTTTCACGATTCCAATCAGCATGATCACGCCAACGAATCCGTAAAGATCGAGGCTCAAACCAAAAATCTGAAGCGTCAGCAATGCTCCGAATGCCGCCGAAGGCAGTCCGGAAAGTATCGTAATGGGATGGATGAAGCTCTCGTACAGAATCCCCAAAACGATGTAGATCACCAGGATGGCGATCAGCAACAAAATTCCCAGTCCCGTAAGAGACGATTGAAACGCTTGCGCCGTCCCTTCAAACTGGTACGAAATCGTGTCCGGCAGCGTGCGCGCCAAGTTATCGATGCTGTCCACCGCTTGCCCGATCACCGTTCCCGGCTTCAGGTTGAACGAGAGCGTTACCGCCGGAAGCTGCCCCAAGTGATTGACGGAGAGCGGTCCGAGGCTGGTGGTCAGCTTTGCCACCGCGCTCAGCGGCACCAGGTTTCCGGAGCTCGAACGGATGTACAGCATGGATAGCGCGTTCGGATCCTTCTGGTACTTGTCCTCCAACTGCATGATCACCCAATATTCATCGTTCGGCGCATAGATCGTCGACACCTGCCGCTGCCCGTACGCCGTGTACAGAGCGTCCTCCACTTGCGCGGCGGTAACACCCAGGGCCGATGCCTTATCCCGGTCGATATTGACGTTCACCTGCGGATTCGCGATTTGCAAATCGCTGGTGACGTCCTGAATCCCGGGCAAGCTCTGCATCTGTTGCTCGAACTGCGTCGCCACTTGATAAAGCTGCTCGGTGTCGGGGCTCTGCAGTGCGAATTGGTATTGGCTGTTGGTGACGTTGCCGCCAATTTGAATGGGAGGCGGATTGCGCAAAAACACCTGAATGCCGGGTATCACCATGAGCTTCGCGCGCAGCTCTTGAATCACTTCATCAATTCCCGGGTGATGCGCGAAATACGGCGTGGCGTCGCGCAAGATGGCGCCCACCACTGGCACTCCGCCGTACTTCTTATCCAGCGCCAGCATCGTCTGGCTCGGAATTTCTGGCCGATCTTCTGGCGACTTCAGGTGTATGAAAACGAATCCCGAGTTCCCCGCCCCTCCGGTCAGTCCCACCGTGGAAAAGAAGCCTTTGCGGTTCGGATCGGCGTTCACAATCTTGTTGATCGCTTTCTGATGCGCCACCATCGAGTCAAACGAAATTCCCTGTGCGGCGAGCGTGGCGCCCTGCAAAGTGGACTGGTCCACTTCCGGCAAGAAACCCTTGGGAATTACCATGAACTGCCAGATCGTGATCACAAGGATCACACCGGAAAATACCATCACCACCGCCCGGTGGCGCAATGCCCATTGCAGCGATACGTCATACTTGCGCAGCAGCCAGTCGAAAAAATTCTCCAGCTTCATGTACACGCGTCCGTGCTTCACCTCGTGCTGCGAGCGCAAGAAGCGGCTGCAAAGCATCGGCGTAAGCGTCAGCGAAACAAGTCCGGACACCAACACCGCCACCATGATCACCACCGCGAACTCGTGCAGCAGCCGACCGATGATGCCGCTCATGAACAACACCGGAATGAACACGGCGGTCAGCGACAAGGTCATCGACACAATCGTGAACCCGATCTCGCGCGACCCTTTCAGCGCCGCGTTCATCGGCGATTCGCCCATCTCCATGTGCCGCACGATGTTTTCGAGCATCACAATCGCGTCGTCCACCACGAAGCCCACTGATAGCGTCATCGCCATCATCGATAAGTTGTCGACCGTGTAGTTCAGCAGGTACATCACCGCGAACGTGCCGATCAGCGATACCGGCAGCGCAATGCTGGGAATCACGGTGGCGGAGAGGTTGCGCAGGAAGAGGAAAATCACCATCACCACCATGCAAATGGCCACGAACAACGTGAACTTCACGTCGCTCACCGATTCGCGGATGCCCTCGGACCGGTCGTACACCGTGACCAGGTGAATGGAAGGAGGCAGGATCGCGCGGAATTGCGGCAGGATCTTCATCACCCCATCAACCACATTGACGGTATTCGTTCCCGGCTGCCGCTGCACGGCCAGAATCACCGCGTGCTCGGTGTTGTACCACCCCACAACCTTGTCGTTTTGCACGCTATCGACAACGTTTCCGATCTCGTCCAACCGAATCGGCGCGCCGTTCTTATACGCAACGATCAGCGGCCGGTACAAAGCCGCGCGCATCAGCTGACCCGAAGCCTGCACCGTATAGGCCTTATGCGCGCCGTAGAGCGTGCCGGTCGGAAGATTCACGTTCGCATTTTGAACAGCCGTGGCCACATCATCGATTCCCACATGCCACGCGGCCATCGCGCTGGGATCAAGCTGGATGCGCACGGCGTACTTTTGCGAGCCGAATATGTTCACTTGCGACACGCCGGACACCATCGAGATGCGCTCGCCCAGGATCGTCTCCGCGTATTGATCGACCACTTGCGGCGATACCGTCGCCGAGCTCAGCGCCAGATACAAAATCGCCTGGTCCGCGGGATTGGTCTTTTCGAAGGTCGGAGGGCTGGGCATGTTCGGCGGCAACTGCCCTTGCACGCGCGAGATCGCCGCCTGCACGTCCTGCGCCGCCGAATCGATATTGCGGCTCAGATCGAACTGCAGCGTGATGCTGGTGCTGCCCGTATAACTCGTCGAGGTCATCGAATCGATGCCCGCGATGGTGGAGAACTCTTTCTCCAGCGGCGTAGCCACGGCAGCAGCCATCGTGTCCGGATTGGCCCCCGGCAAATTCGCGGACACGTTGATGGTGGGGTAATCGACCGACGGCAAATCGCTCACCGCCAGTGAACGGTAGCTGATAACGCCAAAAATTATGATCGACGCCATCACCAGCGTGGTCATGATGGGACGTCGGATAAATGGCCCGGTGATATTCATGGCGAGGACTAACTCTCCGTTACCGACGCGGTGAAGCGCACTTTCATGCCGGGGATCAACCGCAGCTGCCCATCGGTAACCACCGTCTCCCCCGGTTGAATTCCGTTCAGCACCACCGTATCCGCCCCGGCGGTCCGCCCGACTTTCACGTTGCGCTTCTCGACGCTCATGTCCCCTTTGACGACATAAATATAATCGCCATCCTGCCCCGTCTGCACCGCTTGCGTGGGCACCACGATGGCGTTTTCATCCTCCGCCAGCCGCAACAGCACATTCGAATACTGCCCCGGCCACAGCTGATAGTCGCCGTTCTCAAAAGTCGCTTTCAGCGCGATCGTTCCCGTGGTGTTGTCGACGCTGTTGTCCACAAAACTCAAGTAGCCAATCTCGGGCTTGGTTTCTCCATACGGTGTGGCTTCCACTCGCAGCCGCCCCCGCGCCATGAATTTCTGCACGTCCCCAAGGTACTGCTGCGGGACGGAAAAGCTCATGTAAATCGGATTCACCTGGTTGATTACGATCAAAGCGGGCGTGCTATTCGCCTTCACGATATTTCCCGGATACACCTGCAGCGCCCCGGTACGTCCTGAAACCAGCGCATAGATGCTGCAATAGCTCACTTGCAGTTGCGCCGACTCCACGGCAGCTTCATCCGCCCTTACCGCCGCCTGCTGCGCCTGCAAGCTGGACTTCATTTGATCGTACTGTTCCTTCGTGCCGACTCCCGCCTGGTAAAGAGCCTCGTAGCGCTGCGCCTGCACCTCGTCCAGCTGCGCCTGCGCCTGATCTTTCGCCTGATTGGCTTGCGCCTGCGCCAGTGAGGCTTGGAAGGGCCGCGCGTCCAGACTGAAAAGCAGTTGCCCCTTTTTTACGAACTGCCCCTCCTTGATATGCACTTCGTCCAGCACCGCATCCACCTGCGACTCCACCGATACCGTCGTATACGCGGACGCAGAACCTATCGCCGTCAAATTCACGGGAATATTCCTCTGCGTCGCCTTGGCTACCGACACGGGCACTTCCATCATCGGCGCCGTGTGAACAACCTTGGTCGTACAGCCGCAGACCGCCGCAATCGCGGCAAAAAGGCTCAAGAATAGTGCGGTTCGACTAGTATTCCAGCTCATCGATATTCGTGTCCCTATCCTTCTTCCTGTGGTGTCCGTTTCGAGGTCTCTGCTGGCAGACGCGAGCCGGAGGCTCGCTAGCCCCACGCGGTAACCCCTATCATACCGCGAACGCGAGCACAGCCTCATCGGATTCCCGTATTTGCTCTACGGATTCAGCCTTTTGGCTCGCCATGTGCATACAACTACGCGATTTAATGTCGACAAATTCTTAGACGTATTGCCGCATCGCAGGTTTCGACAACTGCCGCGCACGTTACGCCGCAGCAACTCGATCCATGAACCACAGCACCTTGCCCGCTGGCTGAATCCTCGCAGCTGGGTACTCGCTGGACTTGGGGTCCTCCTCAGCGCGCAGCGCTTCTACGATCTTCCGCTTATCCGCGCCAGACACCAGAAACCACGTGTTCCGGCCCTCGTTGAGCACCACGGGCGTGAGCGTAAGCCGCTGCCGCGGCGTGGCCGGCGCTTCCACGGCCGCCACCCACCGCGTCTTCTCTTCGAGCAGCGGCGAACCGGGAAATAACGACGCCGTATGCCCCTCCGGCCCAAGCCCAAGCAGCTGCATATCAAATGCCGGCGCCGCCGTGCCGAAAAACTTCCGCAACTCATCCTCATATGCACTGGCGCAATCGTCCAGCTGAGCGCAATCGGTCGGCATTGCGTGGACGTTCTCCGCTGGAATCACAATGCGCGAAAGCAGCGCTTCCCGAGTCATCCGGTAATTGCTCAGCAAATCGTCGTGATCGACGAAACGCTCGTCGCCCCAAAACAGATGCACGCGCTCCCACGGCACTCCGGCCGCTGGCGCATCCACCTGCGCCCACAGCGAGTACAACTTCGCCGGAGTTCGGCCGCCCGAAAGCGCAATGGCGAAGCGCCCTCTTTGCCGCACCGCATCCTTCGCAATAACCAACAGCTCTTCGAGCGCGGCGTCACTGAGCGCATCCAGGTCGTCGTACACTCGCTCATCCATTTTCATCGAATTGTCCGCGCCATTTCGATCGACGCAGCCTCGCTCACTTCTTCGCCGCCGTTTTCACCGCGTGTCCTCCGAACTCATGACGCATCATCGCCAGCAACTTATTCGCGAATGGCTCTGGGTCTTGCGAACGAAACCGCGCGTCCAAAGCGCTCGAAATCACCGGCACCGGCACGCCTAATTCGACGCCCTCGATCACCGTCCAGCGCCCTTCACCCGAGTCCGTCACGAACGCTTCGATTCCCTCCAGCGCCGGATTCTTCGAAAGCGCATCCACCGTCAAATCGAGCAGCCACGAGCGAATCACGCTTCCGTACTGCCAAATCTTCGACACTTGCAGCAAGTCGATTCCGAATTCCTGCTTATGCCGCAGCACGTCGAGCCCTTCCGCATACGCCTCCATGATTCCATACTCGATGCCGTTGTGGACCATCTTCACGAAGTGCCCCGCGCCCGCGGGTCCCACGCGCCCCCAACCCTTATCAGCGCCTGGCGCCAGGGTCTCGAAAATCGGCGACAGTCGCTTCACCACGTCCGCGTCGCCCCCCACCATCATGCTGTAACCTTCGGTCAGGCCCCACACGCCGCCGCTCGTTCCGCAATCCACGAAGTTGATCTTCTTTTGCTTCAACGCCGCTGCCCGTCGCAGCGTGTCTTTGTAATACGAGTTTCCGCCGTCGATGATCGTATCGCCTGCCGCCAGCAGCGGTACGAGCTGTTCGATCGTTTGGTCCACCGGCGCGCCCGAAGGGACCATCAACCAAACCGCGCGCGGCGACTTCAGCTGCCCGATGAGCTTTTCAAGCGTGTCCGCGCCTCCCGCTCCCTTGTCCACCACGCGCTGCACCGCCGCGGGGTCGCGGTCGAGTCCCACCACGCGATGCCCGCCGCGCACCAGGCGCTCCGTCATGAACGCGCCCATCTTGCCAAGTCCTACCATTCCGAGTTCCATCAAATTGCCTCCGCTTGAATTTGCGAATCAGTGGTCCGGGTTGACGCCGTGGCGCGCCAGATCCTCGCGGAGCTGCGCCACATTTTCAAATTCGATGGTGTTCATGCCGAGTTCGCGCGCGCATTCCAAATTCAGCTCGCGGTCGTCGATCAAAATGCATTGCTCGGGAGCGCTCTGCGTAATGCGCAGCGCCAAATTGTAAATTTCGGAGCCGGGCTTGCGATATCCCAAATAGCATGAGCTGAAAAACGCCTCAAAATATTCGCGCAAGTGAAAAGTATGAATGCGGTATTCGTTGATCTCCGCCGACTCGTTATTCAGCGCGGCCAGCAACCATCGCCGCGTCCCGGCAAGCTGCCCCAAAAAATCCAGCGATTCCGAAAACGGCTGCGACTGCGCGAACATAAATTCCTTGAACTCCTCGATCGTGTAAGCCCGCTCGCGATAAAAAACCGTGCGCTTCAGATACGCATCCAGCGACACTTGCCCGCGCTCGAACCCGTCCAGCATCAGTTCGTGCCGGTCCTCAAAATCGGCCCAATCGAGGTGAAATTTCTCCACCGCCTCCCGCCGCGACGCGCGATCCCAACCGTTCGTGAGGATCACTCCGCCGTTGTCCCAAAAAAGCGTGTTCACTTCCGACATGAAATTTCCCCTGAATTTGCGGTTTGTATGCTCGCACGCGCGAATCTCGCATTCTATTATCCTCGTCCCGCTCCCCCCGCAGAAGTGGAATTCTCAACCAACCAATAATCTACCGAGTTTAACTCTACGCTTCGCTGTCATTCCGAAGACGAGCAGCACAATTTCCGCGCCCGAAGCCTCGCACTGCGCGGAAATTGCGCGTTTTAAGCGAGGATGAGGAATCTCGGCGCCGGAACGGCGGAAACCTCTCGGTCAAGTTCGATATGATGGAGCCGCATGAGGGAGCAGCGGACCAGCCGGATGCGGGAAAATCAGCACGATCTGCGCCTCTTCACCATCGGCCATTCCACACGGCCAATCGCCGAATTCATTCACATTCTGCAATCTCACGGCGTCCAACAACTCATCGACATCCGCACCATTCCGAAGTCGCGCCACAACCCCCAGTTCAATAGCGATACGCTGGCAGCCGCGCTGCACGAAGCGAATATTCGCTACGTCCACATGAAAGACCTCGGCGGCTTGCGCCACGCGCGTAAAGACTCCGTGAATCTCGGCTGGCGCAATGCCAGCTTCCGCGGCTTCGCCGATTACATGCAAACACCCGAATTCGCCGATGCGCTCGATCGCACCATCGAACTGGCGGAATCGCGCCCGAGCGCGCTCATGTGTGCCGAAGCCGTTCCGTGGCGCTGCCATCGCTCGCTCGTCGCCGACGCGCTGCTCGTGCGCGGCATCCGCGTCGAGCACATCACCAGCGCCTCCGCCGCCAAACCGCATTCGCTCACGTCATTCGCCCGCGTCCGTGGCGCCGACATCACCTATCCCGAAGACGCTCCTTTGCTGCGCGAGTGAATCGCTCACCAGCGGCATCCCGCCATCGAGCGAACTTGCTGCAATATCGCTAGTGCGCCGCGGGCCGCCGCGTTTCCCCCGCGGGCGGCTTCTTCATGAAGAACGCGATCGGAACCAGGCATGCCGTGATCACCGCCAGCGTCGCAACGACGTCCTTGAACGCCACGGCCGCGGCCTGCTGCTCCATCATCATGTAGATCTGCAGATACGCCGCGCGCGCCGCTTCCACGGCGCTCATCCCCCGGCTGCGCAGCATCGCCGCCAGACCTTGCAGCGCTTGCTGGTACACGGAGCTCCCGCCGTTCAAATGCGCGGCCATGAAGTTTTGCCGGACCTGCGTGCTGCGCGTCACCGCCGTGCCCACTAGCGCAATCCCGATGCTGCCACCGATGTTTCGCACGAAGTTCATCATGCTCGATACCTGGTTGTTCTGCTCCATCGGAACGCCGATGTACGACAGCACGTTCGCGGGAATAAAGATGAACGCCAGGCCTGCCACCTGATACACGCGCAGCATCGACACGGTCGTGAAATCCATCCCCAAGCTCAAATGCGTGGCCATGTTGTAAAGCCCCAGCGCAGTAATCCCAAAGCCGATGGCCATCAGCCTGCGCGGATCCATGCGGCTGCAGAGCGCTCCCGACGTCGGCATCGTCAGCAGCATCACGAATCCTCCCGCCGCCAGAGCTTCTCCCGAAACCACCGCCGGATATCCCATCAGGTTTTGCATGAACTCCGGCAGCAGCACCGTGGTGCCGTAAAGTACTCCGCCTAGGACGAACATCGATAACATGGCCGCCGCGAAATTCCGCTGCTTGAAAAGCTTCAGCGCCACGATCGGATGCGGGTTCCTCCACTCCCACCAGATCCAGAACAGCAGCACCGCGCTGGCGAAGATTGTTCCGATCGTGATTATGTGCGAACCGAACCAATCGAGTTCTTGTCCCTTATCGAGCACCATCTGCAGCGTGCCCACTCCCAGCGCCACCAGTCCCAGCCCGATGTAGTCGATGCTCGACTTCTTGCTTTTCTCTTTTTCGACAGCCATGTACGGCGGATCTTCCACAAATCGGCTGGTCATGATCAGAGAAAGAATGCTGATCGGAACGTTGATGTAGAAAATCCAGCGCCAGCTGTAGTTATCCGTCAGATATCCGCCCAGCGTCGGACCGATCGCCGGCGCCAGCACCACCGCCATGGCGTAAATCGAAAACGCCATCCCGCGTTGCGACGGTTCAAACGTGTCCGCTAAAATCGCCTGTTCGCTCGGCTGCAATCCGCCGCCGCCCGCGCCCTGCAAAATCCGGAAGAACACCAGCATTCCCAGGCTCGGCGCCAGCCCGCACATAAAACTGCTCGATGCGAACAGCACCACGCACGCCATGTAGAACTTTTTGCGGCCCACTCGCGTCGCCAGCCACGCGCTGATCGGCAGCACGATCCCATTGGAAACCAGATAGCTCGTCAGCACCCACGTGGATTCGTTGGTGCTCGCCCCGAAGCTTCCGGCAATGTGCGGAAGCGCGATGTTGGCAATGGAAGTGTCCAGCACTTCCATGAACGTCGCCAGCGTCACCGTGAACGCCACCAGCCACGGGTTGTGGCGGGGACGCCAGGCCATCTGATCAAAAGTAACTGCGGCGGAACTCATGAATTGCTATTGTAATCGGCTCGGGCCAGAAATAACATACATACGTGCATGTATGCATAGGAGGAAGCATGCCCAACGCGCGCACGGCCATGCCGAGATCGAGCAATCGAAGCATCCGCTCTGCTCGCCCTGCCTCTCGTCAGCAGGTGCGCACGGACGCGACTTGCAGCAAACTTCTGGCCGCTGCGGAAAAAGTGTTCGCGCGCGATGGCTTCGAGGCCGCGCGCCTGGCCGATATTGCCGCGCTGGCCGGCTACACTCGCGGCGCGTTCTACGCCCATTTCAAAAGTAAAGAAGACATTTTCTTCGCCCTGCTCGAAGACTGGATCGGCCGCCGCATCGCCGAAGTGGACGCCGTCCTGGAGCGCCACGCCGATCCCGCCGCGCGTCTGCGGGCCCTCCGCGAGCACTACGCGCACACGGCCACCGATCGGCGTCTCACTCTGCTCTCGCTCGAATTCAAACTCTTCGCCATCCGCCATCCCCAAGCGCACTCCCGCTTGCGCGCCAGGCAGCGTCCGCTGCGCGAAAATGCCGGGAATATTCTTCGCCGCGTAGCGAAAGACGCGGGTGCCGGTCTTGCGGTTTCGGGCGTCGCGGCTGCCACTGCGCTGGGTGCTCTTTCAAACGCTTTGCTGCTCGAACATCTAGTCGACCATGTATCGATTAGCGACGCGGACGTTCGCCATCTTCTGGGCGTTTTCTTCGACGCCGTCCTCGAACCATAATTTCCCGCCTGATCTCATCACCACGCCTCCCGCATCTCGCGCGGTCGCCTCACGAAGTTCCCCGCTCGTAGCAGCGGCCGTTCTGTGGCAAAGTAATCGCGATGACCGACTCCGGTGAGTCCAGCCGCTCCGGCCGAATCGCATTCACCTATCCGGAGTTCCGCTACTTGCAGTACGCGCGTTTTTTGAGCGTGATCGGCACGGAGATGCAGTCAGTCGCCGTCGGCTGGCAAGTCTTCGAAATCACCAATCGCGCCTTGGATTTGGGCTTGGTGGGACTCGCTCAATTCCTTCCCGGCATTTTGCTGTTCCTGATTTCCGGTCACGCCGCCGACCGGTACAACCGCACCAAAGTTCTGATGTTCAGCTACGCAGGACTCGCCCTGTGCTCCGGCCTGCTGCTGGCCATCACGCTGAGCGGCACGCGCTCCGTTTATCCCATTTACGGCGTGATGCTGCTGATCGGAATCGCCCGCTCGTTCAGTGGCCCTTCCGGCCGCGCACTTCTGCCACTCGTCGTCCCCGAAGAGCATTTTCAGAACGCCGTGGCCTGGGGCTCCAGCATGTTTCAAACGGCCACGATCCTCGGTCCCGCCGTAGGCGGCCTCGTTTACGCCATGTTTCGCGGCCCCATAGTCGTCTATGCGACGGCGATGATTGCAGCGGCGGGCGCGTCCGTTTCGATCCTGCGCGTGAAGGTAAGAGCCAAGCCGAAAGATCGCGAAGTTGTCAGCTGGGGCACTGTGCTCGCAGGCCTGCGCTACATCCGCGACCACAAGATCGTGCTAGGGGCGGTCTCGCTCGACTTGGTCGCCGTGCTGCTCGGCGGCGCGGTTGCGCTGCTGCCGGTGTACGCCAAGGACATCCTGCATACCGGCCCGTTGGGCCTCGGCCTGCTCCGATGCGCTCCCGGAATCGGCGCGGGAGCGATGGCCATCCTTCTAGCGTACCGGCCGCTACGCCGCAAAGCCGGAGCCACTATGCTGTGGTGCGTCGCGGGATTCGGCGCGTTCACGATTATATTCGGGGTTTCGCACAGCCTGCCGCTGTCCATGCTCGCGTTGGCGCTGGTCGGCGCAAGCGACATGGTCAGCGTGGTGATTCGCGGCGTACTGGTGCAACTCGCCACGCCCGACGAAATGCGCGGACGCGTCAACGCCGTGGAAATGATTTTCATCGGCGCGTCCAACGAGTTCGGCCAATTCGAATCCGGCGTCACGGCATGGTGGATCGGCAGCGTGCCCGCCGTAATTCTCGGCGGCGTCGGATCAATCGTCGTGACGGTGCTCTGGGCGGTGTTTTTTCCCGACCTGCGCAACGTCGATCATCTTGCCGGCGCAGGCGATCCCGCAGCCGAATCGTCGCTCACCAGCAGCGACGATTAGTCGCCAAGGCCCTTCAATCGTCTATCGATTCGTATCTAATCGTCCGCGGCAGCTTTCGTATCCGCCGGCGGCGCAGTCGAGCCAACGTAAATATTCGCCGGTCGCCACGGCCGCACAGTGACGTTCCCGCTAACCCGCGCTTGCATCCATGGCACATAAAAGTTGTACGGATGCACCGGCTCCGGCGCGCTCACTGACTCCAGCCTCTCGCGAAGCTCCGCCGGAATCGTGAAATCGAGCGCCGCGAGATTGTCTTCCAGCTGCACGGTCGTGCGCGCGCCCAGAATCACCGACGTGACGCCCGGCTGCGTCGTCAGCCAGTTCAACGCCACCTGCGCAGGAGGCTTGCCCATTTTCTTCGAAACTTCCAGCAGCACTTCCAGCACGCGCCAGTTGTGATCGTTAAATTTGTTGAAAATCGAGCGCGGCCCAGTCAGCCGCCCTTCGCCTTTCCCGCTGTTCCCTTCCCGCTTGTATTTGCCGCTCAAAAATCCTCCAGCCAGCGGGCTCCACGGACACAACCCGATTCCCAGCTCCTGCGCGGCGGGAATATGCTCGCGCTCGATATTGCGTTCGGCCAGCGAATATTCCAGCTGCAGCGTAGCCAAGCGCTCCTTGCCTTCTTTTTCGGCCAGCGTCTGCATGCGCGCGAAATACCACGCGGGCGTGTCGGACATTCCGTAGTAGCGAATTTTTCCTTCGCTGATCAAGTCGTGCATGGTCGAAAGCACTTCCTCGACCGGCGTAAACGTATCCCACGCGTGCAAATAATAGAGATCGACGTAATCCGTCTTGAGTCGCCGCAGCGAGCCTTCGATCGCGCGATACAGATTCTTGCGCCCGTTTCCGCCGGCGTTGGGATTCCCCGGCTCCGCTCCGAACGTGTATTTCGTGGCAATCACCACGCGATCGCGCAGCTTGCCTTCGCCGACAAATTTTCCCACCAGCTCCTCGGCGTGGCCGTTAGTGTAGCCGTCCGCGGTGTCGATGAAATTCCCGCCCGCATCCAGAAACCGGTCAAACTGCTGCCTCGAAACGTCCTCTTCCGCGCCAAACCCCCACTCCGTCCCAAACGTCATGGTGCCCAGGCAGAGCCGGCTAACCCGCAACCCGGTGCGTCCCAGCGTCGTGTATTCATTGAGCTTCATCTGTATGAGTCCTCCGAAGTTGAATCGGATGCGCGCCACAAGCTGCCGGATGCGGTCGAAAATTGCGATTTCTTGATAATTGCGGGTGTGAAAAGAAATTGCACCGGGAAGTTCCGCCCTTGCATGTACCCGGTCTTTTGTTTTCTTGGAGTTACGCCCTGTTGAGGTCGATTGACCGTTCCGCCCCTAAATGAGCGCTTTTCACGGATCAAAGCGAAGCTAAAGCAAATCGAAAGCTGAGGAAATTGGCGCTGCCGACCATTACGCTTTTCCGCAACCGGCGCAGCCATCAACCGTCCTCCTCTTAGCCTCGCGTCGACGCGTGAGCTTCACTACCACGCTAGCACGGGCGTCAAGACCCCGCAGATTTGCGTACCAGTCAAATATCTGAATACAGAAGAGTTGCGACGGGCGAATTAGAGAAAAACGCTGCCCGTTTTCCCATTTGGGAATGGCTCAGTTACCGCCCCTGCAGATTCCCTCCCGCCTGCCGATTGAAACAATGTCGAGTGTGCAAGAGGGAAACCATGGGCAATCTTGGAGAACGCCGATTAACCGCTGGCGCACGATTCCCGGATAGGCGCGCCGCTCCGCGGTTCGCTTTCGACGCGCGCATGGAAATCATCGATCCCGTAGAACAGCAGCAGGTCACCGGGCGTGTTACGGTGCTGAGCCAAAAGGGATGTTTCGGGCGCACCGACGCGCCGCTCGCGCACCGCAGGGTGGTGCAAGTCGAAATCCGCAAGGATGAATCGGTGTTCGAATCTTGGGCCTGGGCCACGCCCAGCGACCCGGACGCGGAGCCGGGCGTCGTGCTCGTCTTCATGAACACTTCGCCGGAACAAGCCAAGCTGCTGGCAAGCTGGCTAGTTGGCCTGGTGACGCCTTGACCGGTCCAGTCCTCATCTGTTCCCACAAAGCGCGGCAAAGTTCACTATTGTACATACGGCTGGATGTGGTATCCTGCTGTATGCTCCCTTTTCCACCTCCCAGGAGACGTGCTTCTGCAAGCGTTCCTCCGCGAAAGACGCCTGGGAAAATCGCGTTCGAAGTGAAAGTATTTCTAGATTCGGCCGGCCTGGGCCGAAGGGTTGAGAAGTTCCGCGCAAAAGAAACCGTCTTCGCGCAAGGCGCTCCCGCCAAGAATGTCCTATACATTCAGGATGGTGGCGTGAAACTCACGGTGGTCAATAAAATCGGCAAAGAAGCGGTGGTAGCGATTCTGGGACCGGGGGATTTTGTCGGGGAAGCCTGCCTTGCGGGCCAATCCATTTGTATAGCGACTGCGACGGCAATTACACCCACCTCGGTGCGCGTTATCGAGAAAGACGAGATGATGCGAGCGCTGCACGAGGAACACGAGTTATCCGACCGCTTCATCGCCTATATGCTCGCGCGCAACATCCGCGTCGAATCGGACTTGGTTGACCAGCTTTTCAACTCCAGCGAAAAGCGGTTGGCGCGGACTCTCTTGCTACTCGCGCACTATGGAGCGCCGGGGCATCCTCAGAAAGCGCTTCCCAAAATATCGCAAGAGACTTTGGCGGACATGATTGGCACCACGCGGTCCCGCGTCAATTTCTTCATGAACAAATTCAGGAAATTGGGCTTCATTCAATACAACGGCGAGATCCACATCAACGATTCCCTCCTGAGTGTTGTCCTGCACGACTAGCTTCGTGTCACGCAGTTCGCGGCCGTTATTTCCTCCTCCAAGCCAACGCGAGCGAAGTTCCTCCTCCCAGGAACGTAGACAAAGCGCGAAGGTGTGCCGATGCGAACAGATATCCGCCTTCTCCTGATATCGCGGGCGATGGTCACGCAGCTGCGCGCCAGTCGCTCACCGATCGTCGACGAGATTCGCCATTTCCTGCGCGGATGGATCATCGATCGGCGCGAAAGTTAAATCGCTGCTGCAAGGCTAGTACCTGTGCAAAATTGGACAGACACCGTCCCTCGCATTCTCTAGGATGTTGCTGCGTCGAGTTTCAGAAACTCAGCAATTTACTACTGGAGAAAAATATGACGCCGCTTAACCGTTCCTTTGTGGTCCTTGTAGCCTTGGCGTTCATGGTGTCCGGCGGGATCATGCTGGCCCCCCTTGCCTCTGCTGATTCCCTCAATACGGCTGACAATTTTGCCGTGCTGGCCGGTTCGACAATCACCAACGCCGGCGCCGGAGTTCTCGGCGCGACCGTGATCACCGGCGAGATGGGTGTTTCCCCAGGGACCGCGTGCACTGGCTTTTCCTCCTGTCCAACCACCGGTCCGGGCACCTCGGGAACGGTACACTTGGCGGATTCCGTCGCGCTCCAGGCCCAGAATGATCTCACCACTGCGTACACTACTTTCGGAGGCCTATCTGGCACCCTGGAGCCCAATGACCTCACCGGTCTCTCCCTCGGCCCGGGCGTCTATAACGTTGGCGCGGCCAGCTTGGCGGGAACACTTACTCTCAACGATGGCGGTGTCGCCGGTTCGGATTTCATTTTCCTGATTTCAAGTTCGCTTACCACCTCACCCGGCGCGGATATTAATGTGAGCGGCCTCTCTCCCAGTGACGAACTGTTCTGGGTGGTCGGCAGCACCGCCACTCTCGGCGACAACACTGCCTTCGACGGAAATATTCTCGCGCTCACGTCCATCAATTTCGATCCCGGCGCAACCGATATCTGCGGGAGAGCCCTGGCACAAAACGGCGCGGTGACGTTTGCCGGACAAGACTCAACCTCATTAATTGAGAACCAGGTTTCCACTACCTGCTCCGGCACTCTCGCTGGCAGCAACGGATTGGCTGGCGGCGCCACCACTACCGGCGGCGGTGGAGGCACCACCTCCGTACCGGAACCCAGCACATTGTTGCTGTTGGCCCTCGGTCTCGCCAGCCTGTTCGGCATGGCACGGTTTAGCCGGCCGAAGCTGTCCAGAGCGTAGCCCCATCTACACAGCCAGGAGCGGTCCTCGTCTTCATGGACACGCCACCACAACAATCCAAGCTGCTAGCAACCTGGCTCAGTGGACTGGCGACAACTTGTTTTTCGCGGCAGCGACGCTGACTATGGCTGTCATCCCGAAACGCAGCGAGGGATCTGCTGCCGCTTTTTTTCCGGGGTGCTCCATCCTTCGCGTCTTCCTCGTGGGGTGGGAACGCATTCGCAATCCGCGCGGCGTCAGCATCGGCACCGCGCTTCACGCAGCAGCCTTCGTCACTCACGCCCCGAAAAAGCCGCACGGCCTGTAACGAAGATTGAACTGTTTCTTAATTCGCCCTCAAGCTTTGGCGCGACTCGCGTTCGCCATCTTCTGCGCCATATGCAAAAGCAATTTCTGATCGTTCGCGTTGGTACGCGCCAGAACGCGGCGAAATTGACTCAGCGTGCGCGCATCCTTGCCAGAGTCTCCCCATTCGGTCCCGCGTGCGTTCTTTGGCCCCGGCAGATTAAGCGGCGTAGGCGGCTTCGCGCCGTCGTAGAAAAGTTGGTACATCGGAATCTCCATCGCGCGCGCCAGCTTTTCAAGCGTCTCGATTGCGGGAACGGTATGACCGTTCTCGACGCGCGAGATGTAGCAGCGCAACAATCCCGTGCGCTTTTCGATGTCGCCTTGGCTAAGATTCTTTTCTTCGCGCAACGTGCGTAACCGTTCGCCAATCAGCATGGGGTCTCCTGTAGCTTTCCACGGATGAAAAACAGGGTTAGAGTATAACTCGCATCGGCTAAACGCGCAGCTTCTCTCGCCTCGCAACGAACGCGCCGGCCGGTGGCAGGCCCTTTGTCCGTGCTGCCCGTCTGCCTGCTGCTGATCGTATAGCTCAGCACATTAGCTACGTGTCGTACTTAACCCCCCGCTGCAAGCCGCTCGCTTTGAATTGGAGGCGTGCGCTGGCCGTCTTTGTTTACATCGGCGAGACAACCGGCGAAACCGCACAATGCCAGCAGTGAACCCTCGCACGGTTCGCAACACCGCCCAACCATGCGGCACCCGCGCTACTTTCACTCGGTACTCTTATGAGAAGCGTTGTGCGACGACGGCACGCCCGGTTCCAGCCCACAAGCAATGCGCGCGACTCTGCAAGTCGAAATGCACCATCGCCTTTAGGATCTGGGGTTCATCGAAGCTTGGGATTACTCGGGGAGATCAACGCTCAGGAGCGAATGAGATAGTCCGTCTCAGCTTTGGTCTCTTCATGACGCGGTTTACGTCTCTGGTTCGGCTGTGACGGTAACATCGACGTGAGCGCCCTTTTTGAGCTTCACATCATCGCCATGCTCGTCGGTTAACGTATTTGCAATACGGAGATCCCGATACCCGCGGTCGGCGCCGTCAATGGTGATCTGCGCCTTTCCCGGTTGACCCGGACGTGGAGACGGGATGAGTTTGTCGACGGTTCCGAGCATGATGGCGCTTGGTTGTTCTGGAATTCGCGCAGTATCCGAATTCAGCGTCGCTATTCTGGCGGATCTAGCCATGCGTGGCTTTGCCATTTCCTTGTCCACGCCGGTACGTATCGCCTTGCTGGATTCTTTCTTGGTTTTCGTATTCAGCATCCATCTACCTTGACATCGAGACGAAAGCTATGCAGTCGCATTTCGCACACTTGCGAGATCCTCGCTCCGTGCCGCCACGAACGACTTTCCTGCCAGGAAAAAAGCAAACACAATTCGAGGGTGTGCCGATGTGAACAGATATCGATCGTCGTCTCTTTTATGATGGTGTCTACCGAGGACGTACGACGAACCGGGTTCCTCTGAGAAATGAGGTAGAGACATGGAAACCATCCTAATCATTCTTCTGGTTGTGTTTTTGCTGGGCGGCGGGGGCTGGGGATATTCTCGTTATCGCAGGAACTAACGTCTCCTGGGCGTCAAGACGCGATCACGACCGAGCGATTCTTGGGCTTGGTCGTGGCGCGCGAGATTTAGCCGCGCACTAGAATTTATACACTTTCAAGGAGGCAAGACAATGAAGCCAAGCACTCAGGATCAGGTAGCGGGCAAGATTCACGAAGTGAAGGGTAAGGTTAAGGAAAAGTCAGGCCAACTGACGCACAATCCCGACTTGGAAGCTGAGGGACAGCACGAAAAGATCGGTGGGAAAGTCCAAAACAAAGTCGGACAGGTGGAGAAAGTCCTCGAAAAGTAATGTCTGCGGCTGGACATAACAGATAGGAATTTTCAGTGAGAACGCGGAGCATTGATAGGCTTTGTCGCTATTGAACGCCTATCGGCAGAGTCGCCGTCTGATAAACCCGGACGGCTTCCCGTTGAGTCCCCGGCCGCCCGACCGTCGGGGTCTTTCCGTTCGCCGGGTTATTCCATTTTCTCCACTCTCTCACTCGCCGTGGTACAAAAACTCGGGCTGGTCAGTGCTGGGCGAGATTTTCTCGATGCGTCGGCCGAAGGGATCGTATTTGAAGGTTATTCGCATTCACTCGGGTAAAAGTGAGTATCGGCCACCATCCCTTTGGAAATTTGCCACTCTTTGATTTCAGCGATGCTTTCTGAGTTAAATCGAAACTCTCTAACACTGACAGTCCTGTCGTACCCCGCCTTAATCCATAGCACGAATTCTCCCCCGCTAACGCCCAGCGATGCTGATATCGGACCTGTTGCTACGCCCCATAGGGCGTCCATATTTCGAATTCCCGAATTAAGGCCATATACACGTTTGCTTCCGACAGTCAGAAGTATGTTCTGAACAAAAATTGGACCGCCAGAGTGCCCATCTGGTACTGCACTAGCGTCGGGGCATCTGCCCACACATCCTGTTCCGAGCGTAGCTACAACTATCCTCGCTGTGGAGTCGCCACGCGCTGTGTGAATCGTCAGTGTAGTTTTACCCGGGGCACCAACGCGTCGCCAAACCTGCTCATGTCCGCCCGAAGGCGGATTTACGGGAATTTCCTTCGCCCTGCTCTGCCGATAGGAGAACTCCGTACGGTCGCCTATTGCCTTTGTCCCACATCCACCGTATTCGTCTGTCATACGTTCAACCCCGTTTGCATTGAAATAGATTCGAGTAGTGTACCGCTCCGCGCCATCCGCACCTGCTACACTGAGAACAAACGACTGCCCTTGTTGCTCGACTGTCGCCCAGGTCACTTCATACATTCCCAAGTAGGCGAGCGAAGGAACGTTCACATTTCTCCCGTCTACCGATATGGTCAGCTCCTGGACGATTGAAGCCTCCTCGGCGGGAGGGACTTCGCCCCGTCCAACAATCCAGAAACGGCTGCTAGGACAGGCTCGTGCGCAACTGCCTTTCAGCTCCTCGGTCTGGATCCTAACGGTGGCTCTGCCCAAAGGCCCGCGCCCGCTGGATACCGTTGTAATACCGGACGGGGAGACTACTGTTGCATGCCCTTCGCCCGTTGTCCGTTGCTGAGCCCGCTTCCGCGCTAACGCCCAGCTTGTAGCAGGATTGGCAATCACAACCAGCAACAAGGGCGTGAGCAAAGCGCACCTCGACCATTTCATGGCACCACCACCAGGCAATGATCTCCGCTGTACCGAATTCTGTTTCGAATTTTCGGCCGCATTATGATGCAGCCGTCCGAAGCGGTATGGCCATTGGGGTTATGCTTGTCGTTTCCGTGAAAATAGAAACCACTTCGCCCGATGTTTGGGTTGAAAGGGCCTATCGGGTTCAAGTGCATGACGTTTATTCCGGTCTTGCCAGGGCCCTTTGGAAGCATGCGCCCTATCGAATAAGTGCCTTGGGGAATGGGGCCGTTATACGGCAAATTCTGAAGTGCGGGGTTATCGTACCCTAGCCTGCTTAATTCATGAGAGCTGATTTTTGTCATTCACCGTTTGAATTTTCGGCGTTCGGGTTTTCGCGAGGGCACGGGAGCCTGCCGGGGGGCGGGAAGTTTCTCTCGCCAGGGAGGGAAACAGTTTTCCGAGA
>DATLSB010000177.1:0-45914 GCA_035534415.1 Candidatus Dormiibacterota bacterium
TGTCATAGTTGGCGGCAATCAGGCACTCGCGAGGGACACCATGGAAAAGCGCACACTCGGAAAAAGCAATCTGCAAGTTTCCGCGATCGGTTTCGGCTGCATGGGACTCAGTTTCGGCTACGGCCCGCCTGTGGACAAGCAGCACGGCATCTCCCTGATCCGGGCGGCCGTCGAACGCGGCGTCACGTTTTTCGACACAGCGGAAGTCTACGGACCTTTCACCAACGAAGAACTGGTCGGCGAGGCGCTGGCACCGTTCCGTGACCAGGTGGTGATCGCCACCAAATTCGGATTCAAGTTCGAGGGTGGCAAACAGGCGGGCCTGGATAGCCGGCCCGAGCACATCAAGCAAGTTGCGGACGCGTCGCTCAAGCGACTCCGCACCGATCGCATCGACCTCTTCTATCAGCACCGTGTCGATCCCAGCGTTCCGATCGAAGATGTCGCCGGAGCGGTGAAGGATCTCATCCAACAAGGAAAGGTCCGGCACTTCGGGCTTTCCGAGGCAGGTGTGCAGACCATTCGTCGCGCGCACACCGCGCAGCCGGTCACTGCTCTCCAGAGCGAGTATTCGCTTTGGTGGCGTGAACCGGAAACCGAAATTATCCCCACGCTCGAAGAACTCGGCATCGGCTTCGTGCCGTTCAGTCCGCTGGGAAAAGGCTTCTTGACCGGTGCAATCAGCAAAGACACGCAATTCGAGAAAACCGACTTCCGCAATGTCGTTCCTCGATTTTCTCCGGAGAATCGCGAGGCCAATCAGGCGCTCGTGGATTTGGTCAGCACGTTCGCGCACCAGCACAAAGCAACGCTGGCTCAGGTCGCGCTCGCATGGCTTCTGTCCAAGAAGCCCTGGATCGTTCCGATTCCTGGCACCACAAAATTGCACCGGCTGGAAGAAAATCTTGGAGCCGTTAACGTGCGTCTCTCGCCCGGCGATTTCCGCGAACTGGAAACCGCTGCGTCAAAAATCCCGGCGCAAGGCGCGCGCTATCCCGAAGCTCTGCAAAAAATGGTCGGCCGCTGACCCCTGAAAAGAAGCTAATATCCAACGCGCGCGGAGGGAGTGAATGGCAAATTTCGTCCTGGTCCACGGCGCGTTTTCAGGGGCATGGATTTGGGGGCCATTGCAGCAGCGTCTGAAGGCCGCTGGCAACGCCGTCGTCGCGTTTGATTTGCCCGGATCGGGCGAAGATCGCACGCCGTCTACCGAAGTCACGCTCGATTCCTGCGCCGCTCGCACGTGCGAAGTTCTGGCAGCCAGCCCCGATCAGGCCATTCTCGTCGGACACAGCATGGGCGGCATAATCATCGCGCAGGCCGCCGCGCGTTGCCCTCAACGCGTCGCGGCGCTCGTCTATGTTTCGGCGTTTATGCCGAAAAATTGCCAGAGTCTGCTCGAGTTGACGAATCTACCGGAAGGCGCCGGCGATCAGGTCCAAGCCAACCTCGTGGTCAACCAGGCTGCCGCCGAGGCGACCATGCCGGCATCGGTCTCGCGCGACGCGCTCTACGCCTGCTGCACCGAAGCGCTTGCGGTGTGGGCGATCGCCCATCAACGCCCGCAACCGCTGGCTCCGTTCGTCACGCCGGTTTCGATCCCGCCGCGTGCGCTCGATGGCATCAAGAAATTTTACGTGGCCTGTGCGCGCGACCGAGCCGTCCCGCCGCCCTTGCAGCGCCGCATGATTGCCGAAAACGGATGCACTGCCGCCTTCGATCTCGACACCGATCACACGCCGCAGCTCTCGAAGACGGACGACCTCGCCGCCGCCCTCCTGCAAATCGCCGCAAGCCTTACGTAAGCCCCTTATGTAACTTTTGCTACGCCCAACCGTTCAACTGCAAGCTGCGAGCATCCCGACGCGACACCCGCCCACCGCCATCCGAGGTTCCGTTTCCAATAGCGGTTTAGAACGCGCGATACAAAATGTCCCGCTTCATCCTGAGCCCGCTAGGGCGACAGAGCCTGGCCCGCGGCGTAAGCCGCGGGAAAACGCCTCGAATCCTGAAGCCCCTTCAGGCGCGGCACAATGTTTTTGCCGCCGCTCTAGGAGACGGATGACCTGGGCCGCCATCCGTGTGCATATCACCGCAAGGAAGCCTCATGTAAGCTTTGCTGCGCCCAAACCCGCTGCCCGAAACCAGCGCGCGTCCCAACGCGACACAAGCCCCCGCGCCATCCGAGGTCCCGCTTCATCCTGAGCCCGCCAGGGCGACACAGCCTGGCCCGCGGCGTAAGCCGCGGAAACAGGCTCTGCTCGAATCCCATAGCCCCTTTCAGGGGCGGCACAAGCTTTTGCCGACGCGTCATTCCCTCGCCCCCTGAGAAAGAGATTCGATTCCGATATGCAGCCCCCCTTAGTCACGAGTAAGCCCGCGGGTGCGCTACAGCCCGTCTCGCCTCCGAAGTACAGGTCAGCCCACCTGTACCTTTTTGCACCTTCGACCAGTAGAGAAATCCATCCTCTACAGCTACCTTTGCTTGACGGTTCGGCGAATGCCAGCCCATCGGCGTCGCCGAGTCAGCGGCTCGCGCGAAGTATCAGAAATTAGGAGGAAGTTCGAAACAGGAGGATTCAACAACATGCCGCAGCAAGCCCCGCCCTTTCGCCGGGAGCCCGCCGCTTCACGTCGCGCCTCGGAGCTTTCCTATCACTCTCGCAAATGCAGTGTCTGCCGCCATCCCAAGCGCGAAGAAATCGAGCAAGCGCTTCTCGATTGGGACTGCATCTCGTCCATCACCACTGAATACAAACTTCCCGGACGCGCCGCCCTCTACCGTCACGCCTACGCCGTGGGACTTTTCGCCCACCGCAATCGCGGCCTTCGAGGAGCCCTCGCCCGTATCATCTCGAAAGCGTCCGTGGTCGAGCCCGACGCGATGACCATCGTCCGCGCCGTCGAACTCTACGCCCGCCTGAACGATGATGGCCAGTTGATCGCCCCGGCATCGCGCGTCAGATCATCTCGCGAGCCGCAGTCATGAACCTGGGATGTAAACGCGAAAGCGCCCGTGCGGCAGATCGATACATGTTCGGCCCACGCACGATGCAACTCGTTGAAAACAAAGCGCCGGGTGCAGCGCAGATCGATACACATCCGCCAAGCCTCCCGGCGCCCATTTCCGCCATTTCTCGAAGCCCAAAAGATCACGCGAACTCGCCCTATCTTCGCCGCAGCCTGCCTCTTCGCGCCGTATCACACGTTGCGTTTCCGGGCGCGCCACTCCTCGGCGGTGATTTCCCAAATCTCGGTGGCGAGGCGGCCGGACACGTAGTCGCGTTCATCCCTGCCGATCATCCGCATGCCCTGTTTTTCAGAAACTCGCCGCGACGCAATGTTGGCAGTCGCTTTCGAAGTGCGCAGTACCGGAAACTTCAGCACCTCGAACCAAAACTCCGTGGCGGCATCCGCGGCTTCGGTCATCAGTCCGCAGCCACGCAACTCCGGGATCAGCCAAAAGCCGCGATTGTCGCGTTCGTTCGCGTACAGATCGATCCCTCCGACGATTCGCTCCAGATCGGACTTGAGTCGCAGCGTCCACAACCACCCCTCGCCGCGCGCCGTAGATGGAAGAGCGACATCGCGAATGAACGCGAGCGCTCCATCTGGCGGATATGGCCACGGAACGCGCGTGCTGAGATAGCGGACGATTTCCCACCGAGGAAACTCCTGCTGAATTTGCTCGGCATCGGCCAGTTCGATGGGCCGCAGCAGCAGCCGCGCAGTTTCGAGCGTAGTTGTCGGGATCATGTCGGCGTGCGGCTCGATGTTCGGCCTCGTACGTACATGATAATGCAAACGGGAATCGGTGCGGGGACGCGCGATAATGCAGCCGAGAGAAAAGACCGCGGCGCTGGGCTGGCAAACGGGGTAGGTTTGATTGCCAGGACCAGCGCCGCTATCGAGCCGAGATGCGCCGCGTACGGTGGCGCGGCCTCAGTGCGAAATCTATTTGAAGGTGAAGTTGGCTTCGGCGGTTTCGCCGGGGCGCACGGTGATTTTTTGTTCCTGGGCACCGAAGGTGGCGGTCCAGGCATGGAGCGTGTATTCGCCAGGAGGAAGGCCTTTGATCGAAAAGGCGCCATCGTCACCGGTGACGGCGAAGAACGGATTGCTGCTTACGCCGAGGAACGCGCGCATCCAGGGATGATGATTGCAGTGCACGAGAATCATGATCTCGGGGTGCGAGAATTTGTGGACCAGCGGAGGAGCGCCGGGAAGCTGCGTCTCGTTCCAGGCCCTGTTGACTTTGGACATGAAGTGCACGTTGTGCGTGGTGGGATCTTTGGAGACGATCAGCAGTTCCTGTCCGACCATCACGCCCAGAACGTGCGGTTCGTACATGCAGCCGACTTGATCGAGAGTGGCTGGAGGAGGCGTGTGGAAATTGCCTGGCACACTTTCGATGTAGAGAAAGACGTTGGGCACGGTGCCATTCGAGTTGACCTCGCCGTCCGGCGCGAGCACGGGCTCGCTATGTTCTCCGGCACAAACGGGATCGCCGGACATGTCGAGCACGCCGCGCTTGGGAGGCGTGCCCTTGAAAAATATTTTGCCGCTGATCACTCCCGAATCCTGAGCGGCCGCGCGAGCCGCGGCGGACGAATTCGCCGTGGCTGTTCGCGCGATCATCAACCCCAGGACGAGAGCAGCCATCGCCGCTGCGAGGGCCGCAAACTTTCCGAATGTCGATCTCTTCCGATTCATAGGAACGCCTCCCGATCTTGGGAATTTAGTTTTTGCTTCGGTCCTCATTGCAACTCAGAGCCTTTCTTCCATCAGAACAGGAAGCGTGCCAAAAGATAGAGCGTGTTGTTGTCCGATGCATTGCGCCCGGAACCGTCGTAATTGGTGCCGCCTCCATCGAACTTCAGGTAGCCGGTGTACTGGGCGGCCACATCGATATTCTGGGCAGGCCACCAGGACAAATTCAGGAGGTAGCCGTCACTATTTGGGCTTCCGGTAGTGCTGCCGCTGATGGGAGTTCCCGCGGCGAACAGCGTGGGATCGGCCGTACCCGTGGTATTGAACCAGCCGAAAGCGCCCGAGTAGCGATTGCCGCGGTGATACTCGACGTTGGCCTGAACGGTGTTGAGGTGGTGATTAACGAAATCGGAGCCACCCTGGTTGAAAGTACCGTTGAGGGAGGAGTTTTCATGGATGTAGGTGCCGCGGACGGAGAGAACGTCATTCTGCAACTGCGGAATGGTGCGGTCGAACTGAAAATCGGCGGCGACATCGGTGTAGCTGTCGTAACCATCGCTGAGGGCGGCGGTGACGAAATTGGGAGTCGATTTCACGTGCATGCCGTAGGTGCCGACTTCAATATAGTTATTGCCCATAGTGTCTTGCACGGCGAAGCGCCAGTAGGGAGCCACGCCCTGGATGTTGATGGGATAGCCAGCCCCGTCAAACGGCTGCGCCGCGCCGATATGGTCTGAGCGGTAAAGCGTGGCATCGAGATAGAAGTGATTATCCCACATGCCGTACCCGCCCGCGCCAGCGACATCTTGCGCCAGCGAGCCGTTTACAAGCACCGCCGCGGAGGGGCTGGGCGCAAAATCGTTGGAGACGAACGGAAACCCGAACGCGGGCGTCGAGTTCCATAGGTCTTCCAGCGTGGGGTTGTTGTTGAATGTGATGCCGTACATCAGATCCTTGCCAAGAAACTTTCCAGAATTCGCGTAGCGGATGTCGGTGTTGTCCCACGTGAAGTGATCGTCCTGCGCGTCATAGGTGAATTGCACGAAGCTGCCAACGTGCGTGGACCACTCGCCAGCCAGGAATAATGACACGTCTTGCGGGAACTCGAAGCTGCCGTTCTGCAAGCCGGGCTGCGGCTTATTGGTGGAAGTGAATGACGTTTCGAAGAAAACAGAAAGCGGCAACGTGGCCAGCAGTTCCAGGCCGGTTTCTTTCCCTTGCCGTTTCTTCTCAATCTTGCTCATGCCGGTGCCAGCCAGAGTATAGCCGCTCAATTTGAAGATTCTGCCGAGCGGAGTGAGTTCCGGTGGCGTGGTATGGCAGGAACTGCATGGGAAGCCGGTCTGGCGCGAGAAGCTGGGGACGGCGCCTGCGGAAGGAACGTACAAGACAAGCGACAGGAGGATTGAGAAGAATATTGCGGGTCTGGAAAGCAGGCTCCTGGCCGGCCCATTCGGTGGCGTGCTCATTGTGTTGAGTCTCCTTTTTCAACATCCTGCGCGGACTGAGTGCATCCGCGACATCGCTGCGATTGCGGCCGATTTACTGGGCCGATTCGCAAATTGGCGCTAAGCGCTTCAAAAAACGGAGCGCGCATGCCCAGTGCATCAGCTGTGAATTACAACGCCCACGCGCGATGTTCGGAGCGAGGGTAAAGGTTAACGGAAAGTTGCTCTGTGACTTGCGTCACCGGCCCGTGTGATGTGTTGCACTTGTAAACACCTGGAGGAACCTCGGAACCGCCATGGGGCGGACAGCGCGACGGATTCAGGTTGCATCGTAGTAGACTGAAACGCGCAGGCCGCGAGTAGCAGCGATGGTGTGGGCCATCGCGACAGCGGCCGCGGAAACCGACAAGGAGAAAGTGAATGCGCCAGAGACCGATCATTGCGATCGCGGCGCTCGCCATCGCGCTCGCGGCTGGGTGCGCGCACAAGGCGAACGACGCGGCTCTCGTTACCAATATTAAGGCGCAGATGTTTTCCGATCCGCAGCTGAAAGATGCAAACCTGCAAGTCACCGCGAGCAACGGCGAAGTAACTCTGAGCGGGACGGCGCCGAACGATGCCGCGCATCTGGACGCGTACAAGATCGCCTCGCAGATGGCGGGAGTCGTGCGCGTGAATGACAAGATTTCCGTGGACAGCACTTCGGCACAAATGCTCGCTTCGAACGAGCCCGCGACCGTTCCGGGGCCTGTAGCGATGCCCGCGCCTTCGCAAGCGGCGCCTCCGCAACCGGAACCGTTGCCCGCAGCGAAGATGGAAAGTTCACGCAAGCAGGAGCGCGCACGCGAAAAAGAACGCCGCGAGCGGAGCAAGAAACTTCGTTCGCAGGATAAAAATACAGAAACCGCCCAACCCACGGACCAGGATAGGGCGCCAATCGAGCCGACTGATGAAATGGAGGCGCAGGCCGCGGGCCAGCCGGTAGTGTCGCCCCCGCCGCCTTCCGATTCCGCGCAGCAACAAGCGCCCGAAGCCGCGCCCGCACCCCAGCCAGCACCATCGGGCGCTCCGGCTGCGCCACCACCTCCTGCACCGCAGCAAATGCAAATTTCCGCGGGAACGACGATCACGATCCGCATGATCGACAGCGTGGATTCGTCGGTAAACCAGCCGGGAGAAATTTTTCATGCTTCGCTCGACCAGCCGCTGGTGGTGGGCGATCGCGTAGCGGTTCCGAAAGACGCGGACGTGTATGTGCGGCTGGTGAGCGCAACCTCCTCGGGCAAATTCACCGGCAAGAGCGAACTCCATCTGGAACTGGTGAAAATGGAATTTCAGGGGCAGTCGTACCCGCTGGTGAGCAGCACGTACAGCCTGAATGGCGCGTCGCAAGGGAAGGAAACCGCCAAAAAGGTTGGCGTGGGCGCAGTGTTGGGCACACTTATCGGAGCCATCGCAGGCGGCGGCAGAGGCGCGGCGATTGGCGCGGGAGTGGGCGCCGCGGGCGGCGGCGTCTATCAAGGCGCAACGCACGGGGGCCAGGTGAGAATCCCCTCGGAAACCAAGCTGGACTTTCGACTCGAGCAGCCGGTCACCGTGACTGTGATGCCGCCTCTAGATTCACAGTCACAATAGGCGATTCGCAAAAGTGGTGCTGGTACGCTGTTGCGCGCCACGATCTTCACAAAAATGCGGTAAGAAATGGATGGATGTGCGAGCCTAGCGAATGCTAGGCTTACGCTGGTTCTTTGCCCTTTCGAGGCGCACTCGTGAAGCTTCTGGGATTTCTCCTATTGCTGGCGGGATGGTTGATTGTGCTCATGGCGATAGTGCTGCTGCCATCGCTGGGCGCCCGCGCGTCTTTCGTGGTCGCGGGGATGCTGGTGGAAATTCTTGGCTTCGGCTTAGTAGTGCGGGCGCACCTGTTTTCGCCGGGTGAAGTTCGCTGATGCCCGGCGTCGAGGGGGTTCCAGTTTTCTCGATTGCCGCGTCTGTGCTGTGTCTTATGTTGATCTGCCTGGTGCCGCTGGCGGCCGTCGGCTTGGCGCTAATGAACACCGGTCTTGGCAGGCTGCGCAGCGCGGCGCACTCCATGATGACTTCGCTATGTGTCTTTTCCGTGGCTGTGCTGGTGTATTTCATCTGGGGCGAAGCGCTGGAGGGCTTTTCCGGTTTGCCCTCACACGCAGTGATCATGGGTGGCAAGAGTTGGAGCTGGTTGGGGAATGGACCTCTGTTCCTGCGGCATTTGCCGCTGGACGGCTCTCCCGCCTCGCTTGCGGCGCTGCTCGGAATGGTCAGCGTGGGAATCCTGGCATTGATTCCGCTTGGCAGCGGCGCGGACCGATGGAGGCTGGTGGCGGCGTGCATTTCGACCGCGCTTCTGACCGGCATTGCATTTCCGATTTTTGCGCACTGGGCGTGGGGCGGCGGATGGCTCCAGCGATTGGGCCGGAATTATGGGCTGGGGCGCGGATTGATCGACGCAGGTGGATCGGGCGCGATTGCCGCGGTCGGAGGACTGGCAGCGCTGGCAATCGCATGGATTCTCGGTCCGCGGCAGGGAAAATATACGCTGGATGGCCTGCCGAGTGCGATTCCCGGACATAACGCGATCTTTATTCTATTCGGCTGCGCACTCGCGCTGGTCGGATGGTGGGGTCTCAATTCAGCGGGAGCGATGCTTTACGCCGGCGTGCCTCCGGGGCATGTGGTGCTGGTTGTAGTGAACACGACTCTTTCGGCTGCGGCTGCGGGTCTGACTGTAGCCGTGATCACCAGCACGCGATTTGGGCGTCCGGATGCTTCGCTGACCGCGAACGGTTGGACCGGCGGGCTGGTGGCAAGCAGCGCCGGATGCGCATTCGTGGCGCCGCTCGCGTCGGTAGCGATCGGCATCGTTGCCGGTGCTCTGGTGGCTCTTTCCGTGGAATGGTTTGAGCTGCACCTGGCCGTCGACGATCCGGGCGGATCGATTTCGACGTTTGCGGTGGGAGGCATTTGGGGACTTCTATCGGTGGCGATATTCGCGCGAGTTCCCGCGGGCGCGTTCGAATCCACCGGCGAAATGGTGGCCGGACGGTCCGGCCAATGGCTCGCGCAGCTAATCGGAATTGCGACGTTGGTAGGTCTGATTTTCCCGTTGGCATATTGCTCGAATTGGCTTCTCAATCGCTTCGTTCCCCAGCGCGTCGCCGCGGAAGGCGAGCGCCAGGGATTGGACCTTTATGAACTGGGCGCAGGCGCATACCCCGAAACCGTCACGCATGGCGACGAATTTGCGAGAGGCGGTTAACAGAGCCGCCGTCGCAGGTTCCATCGGGTCAAAATTCATAGTAGTCGTCGCACTACTTGGGTGCGGCGCAGCATACGCTCAGCAAACGGGCGGCGCTCCGCAAGTTCCCCCGCCTTCGTCGCCGACGCTTCCCACAATGCCGACCTCGCAGGTGCCACCTGCGCCGTGTATCCAACCAGCGCCGATGATTGAGTGGCAGGATTATCAGGGTCCGCTGGCGGACGTAGTGGGATTTTTCGGGAAGAAACTGGAAGTAAGGGCGGTTCACGGCGCCACGTATAAGCCTGGAGCGCTTCTTTGCACGCTGACCAGGAAAGAGAAGGCCAAACTGTTCGTTGCGGACTTCACGAACCCGGTAACGTTTGTATCGGCAGCGTTCAACGCGGGAATCGATCAGGCGGAAGACGGCGATCCCAAGTACGGGCAAGAACTCGGCGGGTACGGAAAGCGTTTCGGCGCGAACCTGGCAGACCAGGCCTCTGCCGCTTTTTTTAAAGACTTAACATACCCGACGGTATTTTCGCAGGACCCGCGCTATTACCGGCTGGGTCGGGGCGGGACATTCCGGCGCGTGACGCACGCGCTCGTGCACGTAATGATCGCGCACAACGAGGACGGCGCTCCAGAGTTCAACTACACGGAGTGGCTGGGAACGGCGACCACAGTCGCGCTGAGCAGCACGTATCATGGAAGCCGCGCACATGGCCTAGGTCCTTATGTAGAAAGTGGCGCGATCGGGATTGCGAACGACGCCGGATTTGACGTGCTGCGAGAATTTTGGCCGGACATCGTGCATGCGCTGAAGCTGCCGCTCAAGACTCAGCACCAGCCAACGACGTAATTTCTATTGCGGTCGGCCGCCGTTGAGGAAAAGGCAAACGCGCAGCTGCCGTTGACGGCCAGCCAAACTGACTCTCCGACGGCCGCGCCATTCGCATGTGATTCTGCCGATCTCCCGCGGTTTAGGGTGCACTTCGGGGTAAAATCGGTGTGCCGGGGCGAATAGACTGGCGCTTTCGCACATGAAAACTGTTTCAGGCGAGCAGAACATCCTCGACCGCATTGTCGAGAAGCGGCGCGAATCGGTGTCGCACCGGAAGCGCGTGCTGCCGGAAGTGGCGCTGAAATATGCGGTGGAGAAAGCCGGAGCGCCCCGTGATTTTGCCGGTGCGCTTAGACGCGATGCAATCAACGTGATCGCCGAGCTGAAAAAAGCTTCGCCTTCGCGCGGGCTGATTCGTCCGGAGTACGCGCCTGCGGAACTTGCACCGGTAGTGGAACGGGCGGGCGCCGCGGCACTCTCGGTGCTGACCGAGGAGGATTTTTTTTTGGGTTCGCTGGCGGATTTGAAAGCGGCGCGCCAGGTCACGCAGATTCCAGTGCTGCGCAAGGATTTTATCGTCGATCCGTGGCAGGTGTGGGAAGCGCGAGCGGCAGGGGCGGACGCTTTTCTGCTGATTGTGGCTGTGCTGGAGGATAATTTGCTGCGCGAGTTGATCGAACTGGGTCGCACGCTGAACATCGAGCCGCTGGTGGAGGTTCATTCGCGCGAGGAACTCGATCGCGCGATTGCAGCGGGAGCGCGCATCATTGGCGTGAATAACCGCGACCTGCGCGATTTCACGGTGCGCATCGAAACTTCTCTGGAATTGATTGAGGCGATCCCGGATGAGTGCATCGCCGTGAGCGAATCGGGGCTGCGTTCGCATGACGATCTGGCGCGTTTGCGCGGCGCGGGATTCGACGCGTTTTTGATCGGCGAGCATTTGATGAACGCGGCTGATCCTGGAGCGCCGTTGCGCGAGTTGATTGGGGGAAAGCAAGAAAATTCAAAAGCCCCACGCTCACGAAACGAGCATGGGGCACCCGTCAATGGAAATGCGAACGGCGAGGCGGTTTGACGCGGGCGGAGATGCGGCGAGTGCGCGTGAAAATTTGCGGCATTACGAATTGGATTGACGCGCGCCGGGCGATTGAAAGCGGCGCGGACTTTCTGGGATTCAATTTTTATGCCGGCAGCCCACGTTACGTTACGCCGGCGAAAGCGCGCGCGATCGTCAAGCGGTTGCCGAAGGGAATTGCGGCCGTCGGAGTATTCGTGAACGAACCGGAAGAGAAGATACTGGAGGTCGCGCGTATGGTCGGCCTCGATTACTTGCAATTGCACGGCGACGAGACGCCCGAAACGGTGGCGCATCTGCAGCGCGAGCTGCCGGTGATCAAAGCGGTGCGTGTGAAGCGGCCGTTTCGCGCGGCGGAGGTTTCGCGCTACCGGCGCGCCAGCGCGCTGCTGCTCGACGGATTCGATCGAAAGCTTCGCGGCGGAACGGGCAAGACGTTCGATTGGAAAATGGCTCGTCGCGCAAAGCCATACGGAAAGATATTTGTGGCTGGCGGATTGGCGCCTGAAAATGTGGGTGACGCGATTCGCGCTGCAGAGCCGTATGCCGTGGATGTTTCGAGCGGCGTGGAAGCGAAGCCCGGGAAGAAAGACGCTGCGCGGCTGAAGGCATTTGCTCGCGCCGTAAAAGAAGCGCAAAGGATTCGAACATGAGCAGCATCGCACCATCGGTATTGGAAGCTGTGCCGGATACCAGGGGGCGCTATGGCCCCTATGGGGGGCGGTATGTGCCGGAGACGCTGGTGGCGCCTCTCGAAGAGTTGGAACGCGTCTATGCGGAAGCGAGCGCCGATCCGAAATTCCATGCGGAACTCGATACGCTGCTGCACGATTTCGCGGGGCGTCCTACGCCGCTACAACTGGCCGAGCGTCTGACCGCGCATTTGGGCGGCGCGCGAATTTACATCAAACGCGAAGACCTACTGCACACCGGCGCGCACAAGATCAACAACTGCCTAGGACAGGGATTGCTCGCCGTGCGCATGGGCAAAAAGCGCGTGATCGCGGAGACGGGCGCAGGGCAGCACGGCGTCGCAACGGCGACAGTTGCCGCGCGGCTCGGGCTTACATGCACTGTCTACATGGGCACCGAGGACATGGATCGGCAGCGGCTCAACGTGAATCGGATGCGGCTGCTGGGCGCGGAAGTGATTGGCGTGGATGCGGGCAGCCGCACGCTGAAAGATGCGATCAATGAAGCAATGCGCGATTGGGTGACCAACGTGCGCACGTCGCATTATCTTCTTGGCTCGGTGCTGGGCGCGCATCCCTATCCGCAGATCGTGCGCGATTTTCACAAGGTGATTGGTGAAGAGGCGCGCGAACAGATATTGAAGAAAGAAAACCGGCTGCCGGATTGGCTGTTTGCCTGCGTCGGCGGCGGCTCGAACGCGATCGGGCTTTTCAACGCGTTTCTCGCCGACGCATCGGTGAAAATGGTGGGCGTGGAAGCCGGCGGACGCGGAAATACTCTTGGCGAACACGCGGCGCGGCTGGCAGCTACGGGGGGATTTACGGGCGCGCGACCGGGAGTTTTGCAGGGAACTTACAGCTACGTGCTGCAGACGACGGACGGGCAGATCGCCACGACGCATTCGATTTCCGCGGGGCTCGATTATCCGGCGATTGGTCCGGAGCACGCCTGGCTGGCCGACATTGGTCGCGCGGAATACACGGCTGTGAGCGATGAGGATGCGATCAACGCGGCGAAAACATTGGCGCGCATCGAAGGCATCATTCCTGCGCTGGAGTCAGCGCACGCGGTGGCGGAGTTGATTCACCGCGCTCCGAAAATGAAGAAGAGCGAACTCGTGATTGTAAACCTCTCCGGGCGCGGCGACAAAGATATGGAAACCCTTTCACGCTATGTCTAAGACTCCTACTTCGCAGCCGGCGATCGCGCTGAGCTCGCCGCAGCAATCTGAATCCAAATCCGCAGGCAGTGGCCGAATTGCCGAACGCTTTCGCGAGCTTTCGTCGCGCGGCGAGCTTGGGCTGATCGCTTACGTCACGGCGGGCGATCCGTCGCTCGATGCTACCGAGCAGATCGTGATTGCCGCGGCGGAGGCGGGCGCGGACGTGATCGAATTGGGCGTGCCGTTCAGCGATCCGGTGGCGGATGGCCCTACAATCCAGCGCGCCAGCGAACGCGCGTTGCACGCAGGAACGACTCTTTCCGGAGTGATCGAGCTGGTTCGCAGAGTGCGAACGCGGACGCAAGTGCCGCTGATTTTATTCAGCTATTTCAATCCGATTTTGCAGATGGGCGTCGAGAAATTCGCCGGCGCGGCCGCAGCATCGGGCGCCGACGGAGTGCTGGCCACGGATTTGACGCTGGAAGAAGCTGGCGAGTATCGCGCGACGATGCACGCGCCCGGGCTGGACACGATTTTCCTGGCCGCGCCAACGTCCACAGACGAGCGAATTGCGAAAATCGCGGAATGTTCCAGCGGATTTTTGTATTTGATTTCGCGCACAGGCGTGACCGGAACGCGCGACGCTCTGCCGGAAGATTTGCCGGCACTGGCGCGGCGGGTGCGGCGACTTACGAAGCTGCCGCTTGCTGTGGGATTCGGGATTTCGCAGCCGGGGCATGTGTCGGTGCTGGGCGGGATTGCAGATGCGGCGGTGGTTGGGTCGGCGATTGTGGCGGAGATCGAAAAGGCGCGGAATGCGAAAGAAGCTGCGGCAAATGTGGCGCGGCTGATTGGCGCGCTGAAAGATGCAGCGCGGAGCGGCATCAGCCGGCGCACGCCGTAGGTCTCGCCCGCAGACTCGGCGAACTGTTCACAAATCGTAGTAAAATACCCAGTTTTGAATAGTAGAGTTTGAGCGGCTTTGAGCATCCAGGAACGGTGCATGGATAAGCGCGTGGCAAATGCGGACGCGGTGATCGGGCGCGTGAAAGATGGCGCGACGATTCTGATGGGCGCGTTCGGCTCGTGCGGCGTCCCGGAAAATCTGATCGACGCATTGATGCGCCAGGGCACGAAAAGTCTGACGCTCGTTTCGAACAATCCCGGCACAGACAGTTACGGCAACGGACTGCTGATCGGCAACCGGCAGGTGAAGAAATTCATCGGCAGCTACGTGGGCAGCAATAAGACGTTCGAAAAGCTGGCGCTCGGCGGCGAAATCGAGATGGAGCTGAATCCGCAGGGGACGCTGGCGGAGCGGATGCGCGCTGCGGGAGCAGGCATTCCTGCGTTTTTCACGCCGACAGGGTATGGAACGATGGTCGCCGAAGGTCTGGAAGTGCGCGAGTTTAACGGCCGGCCACACATTCTGGTGCCCGCGCTGCGAGGCGATTTCGCATTCGTGAAGGCGTGGAAAGGTGATCGCTGGGGAAATCTGGTGTACCGCAAGACGGCGAGGAATTTTAACGCGGTGGTGGCCACGGCTGCGGATTACGTGATCGCTGAAGTGGAAGAGCTGGTCGAGCTGGGGCAGCTTGATGGCGATGCAATTCACACTCCGGGAATTTACGTGGACGCGATTTTTCAGGGCACGAATTACCGCAAGCCCACGGAACCTGGTCCGAAGCGAAAGCGAATCGAGTAACCGGCGGACAGCGATGCCTGTGCAAATGCAAATCGACAAACGAGAATCGATCGCGCGGCGCGTGGCGCAGGAAATGCGCGACGGTTTTTACGTGAACCTGGGCATCGGGATTCCCACGTTGATCCCGAATTATTTGCCGGCTGGCGTCGAAGTGATTCTGCAATCGGAAAATGGGATGCTGGGAATAGGGCCGTATCCGTACGAAGGCGAGGATGATCCTGACCTGATCAATGCAGGCAAGGAACCGGTGACGGAGATTCCCGGCAGCTGTTATTTTTCCAGCTCCGATTCTTTCGCGATGATTCGCGGCGGGCACATCGACGTGAGCGTGCTTGGCGCGCTGCAGGTGGATGAAAAGGGCAGTCTGGCCAACTGGGCGGTACCCGGCAAAATGCTGAAGGGCATGGGCGGGGCGATGGATTTGGTAGCTGGCACGAAGCGCGTGATTATCGCCATGGAGCACACCACGAAAGAAGGCGAGGCGAAAATCGTGAAGCAATGCACTCTGCCGCTGACGGGCGTCGGCGTGGTGGATCTGATCGTGACCGACGTGGCGGTGATTCGAGTGACGCCGGAGGGGCTGGAATTGCTCGAAGTGGCCCCCGGCGAAACCGCTGAAAGCGTCCAGAAGGTGACGGAGGCGCGGCTGCGCGTCGCGGCACAGCTGAGGACGATTTCCATATAAACTCTTGTGTCGAAGTTGGCGCCACACGCAGGAAAATCGTGGTAGAAACCCGCGTGGGGAATACGTGCGGCGAGCGGTCCTCTGCGATAGCATGTGAGTAACCGGGATTTTGGCGGGAGATTGAGGAACGGCGATGGATCCGCATTCAATCGTGGTGGTAAGTCTGCACAGCCCGAAAGAGCGCGTATGGGGCGAGTTGCTGGACGTTTCGAACGCGGGCGTGACGCTGCGCGGAATCGATCTGGGCTCATTCGACGATTTCGTGAGGCAGATTTTGCATCCGGAGGGCGACCGCATCGGCTTGCCGACGCTATTTTTCCCGATGCTGCGGATCGAACGAATCGCGCTCGACGAGCCGCACGGGTCGATTCCCTCGATGGCGGGAATGTTTGAGAAGAAGGTGGGACGTTCGCTGATGGAGTATCTTGCGCAGTTCGTCTGAAATCGATCATCTGCGTGAAGCCGTGCATTCCGCGGCGACGGGGCCGATCCAATGAAACGCCAAATCCTAACAGTTCCGAACCAGCTGACCTTCCTGCGGCTCGCGTTTCTCCCTTTTTTTATCATCGCGATTAAATACGAACGTTACACAGTGGCGTTGGGGATTCTGGTGCTCGCGGGCTTCAGCGACGGCCTCGACGGCCTGCTGGCTCGCAACTTGAATCAGCGCACGCCGCTGGGCGCGTACCTCGATCCCCTCGCGGATAAACTGCTGCTGTCGTCTTCCTATTTCGTGCTGGCCCTGAAAGGGAAAATCGGCTGGTGGCTGGCGATTCTGGTTCTAGGGCGAGACGTGCTGCTGTTGATCGCCTGCGCGGTGATTCTGCTGGTGGTGGGATATCGTCCGTTTCCGCCGAGCATCTGGGGCAAGGCGACGACAACTTTCGAAATCCTGCTGATCGTGATGGTGCTGGTGCTGACGATCTGGCGTCCGGAAGCTTTGTGGATTGCACGGCACATTTGCAGCTACTTGGTGGCTGCCTTTGTGATCATTTCGGGGCTGCATTACAGCATCGTGGTTTCGCGTCAGCTGCACACGGAAGCGCCTGCGCAGGAGTAACGCTGATGGTTGCCGGGCGCGCAAGGAGCAGGCGCTGGGTTTTGAACGCGATTCGGACGAACCTTCGGAGAGATTCTTCGCTGCTCCTCACCGGATCGGCTCAGAATGACCCGCTTTCCCGAAGAATTAAAAATTAGAGGTGCCCGGAGGCGGAGCGCTGAGCCATGGGGGCGGGCGTATACTTCGGCGGCTAGCGCGGAACGAAAATTCCCCAGAAAACCATGGCAAAGCTGACCACCACGGCGAGGCCCGCAGCCCATCCCATGGCGTAAGCGCGCTTGCGCTCTTCGGTGGAAGCGGGCGGGCGGCTGGCCATCAGCTTGCCGAGGATGAATCCCGTGATGAACCCCCCGACGTGGGCGTAATTGTCGATGCCGCGCATCACTAGTCCGAACACCAGGATGTAAATCAGCCAGCGGATCATTTGGCTGCGCAGCATCTGCATTCCGGAGCTTTTCCGGCCCACGGACATGGCCAGCAGCACGCCGATGAGTCCCAGCAGCGCGCCCGATGCGCCGATGCTGAAATTGCCGAAGAAGCTGCTCAGAACGTAACCGCCGACGCCAGTCACCACGAAAATGAAAAAGTACCGAGCGGAACCGTACATTTCCTCGACCGCCGGGCCGATGTCCATGAGCACCCACATGTTGAAGCCAATATGAAGGATGCTGGCGTGCAAGAAGACGGCGGTTAGAAAGCGCCACGGTTCGTGGAGGTTGTATGCCAGCGGCAACGACGCGCCCGCCGCAACGAGCACGCGGCTACTGATTGCGCCGAGATTGAAGACTCCGAAGAGGCCGCCGGTGGGCATGGCAAAACCCGTTTGCCGCACGGTGACGATTAGCGTCGCAACGTAAATCGCGCAGCACATGGTCAGGATGGAGTAGGTGACCGGCGCGGTTTCGGGAAGCAGCTTCCCAATCGACTTGCTGGCAGCAGCTAGCCCAAAGGTGAGGCTCGCGCCGCACTGATGGCAGCGCGTGGCGGTGGCGCCTACCAGAGTTCCGCACGCGGGACAGATTTTCGGCCGCGGCGCTGCCTTCTGGCCGCTGAAGAAGCCGCTCAGTTGTTTTTGCAGGCGCTCGAGTTTAAAGCGGGCGCGCGGTGAGAGAGGCAAATCGCTTCCTTGCTAGAGAATGGACACATTCCTATAATACCGAACTGTGTTCAACCGTGTGAACCGGGATATTTCGTGAGCGTTCTTGCGCGACGCGCAGCATTCAAGAATGAATGCGCCGAGAGATTTGAGAAGTGTCCCTCCCGCCGATCGGTTCCTTTTTGCTTTGCGTTGGTGCTGGCGATTTCCGCGCTGGTTGCCGGATGCGCGCATCGCACTTACACAACGCAGGCTCCGGCGCCCGCGCCGCAGCCGCAAGCGTATCCTCCGAATCCACCGAGTTCGGCGCAACAACCCGGCGGGCAATTTCCCGCGCCTTCCGGCGCGCCGCCAGCCGTTGAACGCCAACCAGCCATTCCAGGGCAATACGTTGAGGAAGGTGTGGCGTCGTGGTATGGCGTTCCGTTCAACGGGCATCGCACATCGGACGGCGAAATTTACGATATGTATCAACTCACCGCGGCGCACCGCACGCTGCCGTTCGGCTCGATCGTGCAGGTGACCGATCTGGCGAATGGACGGCAGATCGAAGTGCGCATCAACGATCGTGGGCCATTCGTGAACAACCGCATCATCGATCTTTCGTACTCCGCGGCGAAGGCGCTGGGCATGTTGGGAGCGGGAACCGCGCCGGTGCGGCTGGACGTGGTCTCCGGGCCGAGTCCGGGGGAGGGATTTTTCGGCGTTCAAATTGGAGCATTTTCTGTGGAAGCGAATGCGGAGCGGCTGCGCGCCGCGCTGTCCACGCGCTATTCGCCGGTCGGCGTGGTGCCTTACGATTCTCCCAGGGGAATGTTTTACCGTGTGCGCGTGGGGCGGCTGCCTACGGAACAGGCCGCGCAGCAGCTCGCGGCGCAACTGCGCGCAGACGAACAGCTGACGACTTTCGTGGTGCGGCTCGATTGATTTGCCGCCAGTCGTGAGCGGTCCGCGATGCGGGTTCCGCATTCCGCTATACTCGGTTACATCGTGTTACGCCGCGTCCAAAGAAGAGGTGCGACCCCACTGGCATTGTTGCTTGTCGCCTGTTTTGCTAGCGTGGCGGCAGGCGGAGGGGGGCGCGCTCGCGCGGCGCGATTCGATTCGCAAGTGCAAGTGCTGCCGTTTTCCACGCCAGCTGTGACGATCGTATTGCCAACGAGGTTGATGGCCGCACATCCCGCGACGCTAGCGGCCTTTGGTCCGCAAGGGAAGCTTGCGCCGGACGTGCGGGTGGACCTGAGCGACGGCGAGAGCGTTCGGACCGATGCGACAGGGCGCGCGCGCTTCACGGCTCCAGCCAAGGCTTCATTTCTGCTGGCGCGAGCCGAGGGCACAACAGCGGCGACGCTGATCGACCCAGCGAGTGGCGCGAGTGAACAGTCGGTGAGTGTTCCGTCAGTGGTTTCGCTGCGCGAAAGCTTTTGGCTCTGCGGCCCCGGTTTGCAAGGCGAGGCCAGCGCAGATCGCGTGAGTATCAACGGACGTACTTCACTCGTGGTCGCTGCATCACCTGAGTGCGTGGCGGTGCTGCCTCCTCCGGGCGCTGCGCCTGGAATTGCTGCGATTTCTGTCAGCGCTCCCGGCGTGCAGTGGAGCGCGTCGACGATCTTGGTTGCGCTGAAGTTCGAAACTCCGCATCCCGCCTTGCTGCCTGAGCATAAGGGACGACTTACGATTCGCGTGCAGGGCTCTGCCGCGAAACTCGACCTGGTGGTGGAAAACACCAGCCCGGATGTGCTGCGGTTCGCGCGTGGCGATGTGGAGGAGGTTCGCACCAGCGGCGGCGCGAACAATTCGGCATCGATCGAAGTGCAGGCAATTCGCTCGGGTGATTTTTCGTTTCGCGCGCGCGTTGTTGCGCCGCCCGATCCGGCGATTGCCGCGCGCTACTTGATGGCGGCCGCGCCTTACGGGCAGGGCAAGATGCGGCGGGAGATTGAGAAGCTGGCGCGGCGGTTGGCGCAACGTCCGCACAACATTGACTTCGAGCAGCGCGAGGTTGTTCGCATCCTCAACCAAGCAGCGCCGGGAGATTTTCGCACGCTGCTCGCTGCGGCGTATTCAGCCCTGTGATTTCGCGGCTGATCGCGCAGAGCTGGGAGCTAACTCAGTCTCTAAGTGTTGCTTCGAGCACTTTCGACGCGCCTTCGGGCAGGGTGCCTTGCGACAGTTGCTCGACGGAATTGCGAGCGCGGCTCAAGCGGCTGTCCGCGTCTTCGTAGCTTTGCTGCGCGTGGCGCAAATGGGTTCCAAGTTTTTCGTATACGTCGCCGAACGTTTCCAGCTGCTTTTTGAGCCCCGCCAGATTAGCCAGCAGGTGCCGCGCGTTTTCTTCGATTTTGTGCCCTTGCAGACTGACGGCGATGGCGCCGAGGCAGGCGCAGAAGGTGTTCGGCGATACCGGAAACACGCGCTTGCCGCGGCAATATTCATCGAGCAGGCCGTACTTGGTATCTTCAGTCAGCAGCAGTTCGTAATAGACGCCTTCGGACGGCACAAACATCAGCGCGTAATCAAGGGTGTGCTCCTCGGGCAGAATATACTTTTCAGCGATGGAATCGGCATGCTTGCGCACAGCGACGGAAAATTCCCGGCGGGCCGCATCGCCCTCCGCAGCGAGTCGACGATAGGCTTCCAGCGGAAATTTTGAATCGACGGGCAAGAGGCGCTCGCCGCCGCGCACGATTGCGTCGACAACGGCGCCTGTCGATGCAAACCTGTACTGCATTTCGTAGGCGTTACGCGGCAGCGCGTCTGTGAGCAGGCGTTCGAGCGTGACTTCCCCAAGGGTGCCGCGCGTTTTCGCGCCGCCGAGGACCGATTGCAGCGTCTGCGCGGCCTGCGAAAGATCCTGGCTGGATTTCTGCACCTCGCCGATTTGTTGGCTCATTTGTATGAGCTGATCCGTGGAGGATTGCAGACGACGCGCAACTTCTCGCTGCGCCTCGGTGGCCAGCTGTCCGCTGGATGCCACTCCGGCCTGCAGCTCCTGGCGAACTTGACCGAGCTGCTGAGTGACGGATTGCATCAACTGATTCAGTTGCGCGCTCATGCCTTGCGTCTGCGTGGCGAGAGAGGACTGCAGCTCCTGGCGGGTAGCGGCGATTTGCTGTTCAGCGCGGCGTCCTGCACCCGCCGACCAGATGATGGCCGCGACGATGACGATTACGATTACTGCTCCTGCAATCCAAACCAGGACGGGCATGCACATTCTCCGTATTCGTTCGGCTATGGCCGCGCGGTGGCACGCCGTGGCAGCCGATCATTCGAGCCAATTAGCTCGCGCTGAACTTCCGCACACGTTTGAAACACTGTAGCGCGTTCCTTCACAACGGGCAATTCGGGGTGCGGAGAATTTCTGGCACAGACCGGCGCTCATGCTGCAACATTGCTTGACTGCAAACCCGCGAAAGGCTGCCGCGCTGAAGCGCGACGGCCGCACGGATCGAGCGACAGAAGCAGCACGGAGCAGGACTAAGTAGATCCCTCACACTCATCCCCGATCCAAGCATCGGGGATGGGTTCGGGATGGCACAGGAAAATAAGTAGCGGCGCGTGGTAAGACGAATTTATTCCATGCGGATGGCGCGAATTTCCTTGCCGCTTACTTCGATTTCGATGGCCAGGGGCGGACGAACGCCCGTGCCGTGGACGATCGCGCCGCGCACCAAGCCGCCGTCGGGTGCGCCGCCATCGTACTGAAGCAGATCGTAGACGGTATGCGTGCACGGGTCGCCAACCATTGGGTGACTGGTGCGAAAACCATATTCGGACGCGAGAACGCGCGGATCGGTGACGTATTCCAGCTCGCACGTGCCGAAAGGCTCGACCATCGAGATGCCCCAATACTGGCCGTTCGGCAGATGCACGACCATTGCTGGAACGGGACCGCCGGAAACAGCGTTGCTGAAGAGAAAACGTTTCGAGGCCCACGGCTTCGCCAACTCTTTCGTGCTAGCAATGATCCCCGGCCCCATCGGAAGATTTTTCGCGGGCTTGGGCGCCGGCGCCACGGAGGCGGGCTGAGCCATAGCAGCAGGCTCGTCCGGCTGCGCTTTTGGAGAGGCGCCAAAGCTCCAATGCAACAGTCCGCCGCCGAGGACAACAACAATGAGCAGGCCGAGAATTGTCCACACGGTTGCGGGAATGGATCTTTTCGGCGGCGCGGGCTGATATTCGGTGCCCGCGGGACGTGGTTCGGCTTCAGTTGATTTCGAGGCGACGACGGGCGCTGCAGCCGGTACGCCGGGGATCGCCGGTTGCGAAGGCTTGAAGGGATCGAATTTTTTCGTTTCAGGCACGCCGCGAGATCCAAGATTGCACCTTCAGAGTGTATTCGCGGAGGCGGAAAATCAATATGGCGAAACGCTGGAACTATTAACGCTTTCGCAAACGGATTGCGGCGGAGTCGTATGGCATCGCTGATGAAAAAAACGGGGACACGCGATAAACGAATGCCTCAGGCGAGGCGGTCGAGGCGGATCGAATGATGCGCGACGTATTCGTGCAGATTCGCGAGGATCAGCAGCAGTTCGAGCATGCGATCGCGAATTTCGAAGTTGTTTGCGGCGGCGCGGTCACCGAGGTTATTGACGATGGCCAGCGCGTCGGCCAGCAGCCATTCCAATTCGGAGCCATTAATGGCGCGGCCGTCGCGGCAGAGTTCCAGAGTATGATCGGCGCGCAAAAAAGCTTCGTCTAGAAAGTGATTCAGGCACAAGCGTTCCGCAGCCAGAGCGGCGGGAATTGGATTCGCGCATTGGACCCGCCGGCAACTGCCGGCGACTAGAGTGGCCATGAAATTACTCCCAGAATGCTGACAGCGGGTCCCAGTACTTTGGCGCAAAGCCTATCACAGAAGCGCCTGCTGGCGTACCAATTAGAGGACGAGTTACGTGCTTGTAACAGTGCCAAACAGTCGAAGCGGCATTTCAGGAGATTGCTTGGCTGGGCTGTCGATTAAGCGGCGGTGCCGTGGCACTTTTTGTATTTTTTGCCGGAGCCGCAGGGGCAGAGATCGTTGCGTCCGACTTTGGCTCCGGCGCGGACTGGCTTGGGCGCTTCCTGCTGTTGCGCGGGGCCGGCCTGAAACTGCAGGTTCTGCTGCTGGCGCCGCTGGCGCTGCTCGATCTGCTTTGCCTCTTCCTGCGGGCGTGCGGGCTGCATCAGGAACAGGAAGCGAACCGATTCGGTGTCGATGCGGTTCATCATGTCTTCGAAGAGGATGAAGCCTTCCTTCTTGAATTCGACGAGCGGATCCTTCTGGCCGTAGCCGCGCAGGCCGATGCCTTCCTTGAGGTGATCAAGGCTGAGGAGATGGTCTTTCCATTGGGCATCAACGATATCAAGAAGAATGTGGCGTTCGAGCCAGCGAAGTGTTTCAGCGCCGAAGAGCTTTTCTTTTTCTTCGTAGCGGGTGTGAATTTTCTCGATCATTTCGTCCGCGAGCTGGTCGTGGTTGAACTCCAGCGGATCGAGGCCCACGGATTTCAGATCGAAACCGAATTGATTGAGCACTTCGTTGCTGAATTGCGTGATGTTCCACTGATCGGGGTGCTGCTCGCGTGGGCAGTGGCTATCGACCAGGAAATTGGAAGTCGCTTCGGCGCGCTCCAAGACGAATTCTTTCTGGTCGCGGCCTTCGAGGAATGTGCGGCGCAGCGAGTAAATCGTTTCGCGCTGCTTGTTCATCACGTCGTCGTATTCGAGCAGGTGCTTGCGGGCTTCGAAGTTTTGCGCCTCCACGGTTTCCTGGGCGGATTCGATGCGCTTGCTGATCAGGCGCGACTCGATGGGAATGCCTTCCTTCATGCCCAGGTGATACATCAGCGATTTGACGCGATCGCCGCCGAAGATGCGGAGCAGATCGTCTTCGAGCGAGAGGAAAAAGCGCGAGGAGCCGGGATCGCCCTGGCGACCGGCGCGGCCACGCAGCTGATTATCAATGCGGCGGGCCTCGTGGCGTTCGGTGCCAAGTATATGCAGGCCGCCCATGGCTACCACTTCGTCATGCTCTGCGCGGCACTGCTCGGCGAATTGATCGAAGATCGGTTTCCACTGATCGAGCGGCGCCTGGAAGATTTTGCCTTCCTGCTGGAAAAGGACCATGGCCGGAGCGCTGGCGCCAATCGAACCGTTTGCCGGATTGTTGCCATCGGTTTGCACGGCAATTTGCGTTTGGTTCGCTGAGGCGACAGCTGTTGGGGTGCTAGTCTCCGAGGAGGCGCTGGCGGACGCATCGGCTTGCTGCGCCGTCTCCGCGGATTCCGGGACGCCGATGACGGCCGCGGCTGGTGCGTAGGGCATAGCCAGCCTGTTTTTCAGGCAATACTCACGCGTCATGGCTTCGGGATTGCCGCCCAGCAGAATGTCCGTGCCGCGGCCGGCCATGTTTGTCGATACGGTGACGGCGCCTTTGCGTCCCGCCTGCGCGATGATTTTTGCTTCGCGCTCGTGCTGCTTGGCGTTGAGCACCTGGAACGGAATGCCGGCTTTCTTGAGATGCTCGGCGATTTTCTCCGATTTCTCAATAGAGATGCTGCCGACGAGAACCGGCTGGCCACTTTCCACGTACTGGCGAATACCGCCGGCGCGTGTGCCGTCCTCCTGCAGGATTCCGTTCACCGCCGCTTCGAACTTTTCCGCTTCGGTGCGGTAGACGACGTCCGAGTTTTCGATGCGGATGAGCGGTTTGTTGGTGGGAATCACCACCACGTCCAGGCCATAAATTTTGTGGAACTCGGGCGCTTCGGTCTCCGCCGTGCCGGTCATGCCGGAAAGCTTTTTGTACATGCGGAAGTAATTCTGAAAAGTGATGGTGGCGAGCGTTTGATTTTCGCGCTCGATCTTCACGCCTTCCTTGGCTTCCACGGCCTGGTGCAGGCCGTCGGACCAGCGGCGGCCGGGCATCTGGCGTCCCGTGAATTCGTCGACGATCACCACTTCGCCCTCTTTCACCACGTAATCGACATCGCGCTGGAAAAGCGCGTGCGCGCGCAGGCCTTGATAGACGTGGTGAATGACCTCCAGATTGCCAGGGTCGTAGAGATTGCCGAGATTCAGCAGGCGCTCGCACTTGGCCACGCCTTCTTCGGTCAGCGTCGCGGTGCGGAGCTTTTCGTCGATGGTGTAATCGATCTCGCGAATGAGCTTGGGAATAATTTTGTCGATGCGGTAGTACTTGTCCGTGGATTCTTCCGCCGGGCCGGAAATAATCAGCGGCGTGCGGGCTTCGTCGATCAGGATGGAGTCCACTTCGTCGACGATCGCGAATTGATGATCGCGCTGGACGTAATCTTTCAAATCGTACTTCATGTTGTCGCGCAGGTAGTCGAAGCCGAACTCATTGTTGGTGCCGTAGGTGATGTCCGCGGCGTAGGCGGCGCGGCGCTGCACGTCATCAAGATCGTGAACGATGACGCCGACGGTAAGCCCCAGCATCTTGTAAATGGGCGACATCCACTCAGCATCGCGGCGGGCCAGATAGTCGTTGACGGTAACGATATGCACGCCCAGGCCGGCGAGCGCGTTCAGATAGGCGGGAAGCGTAGCGACGAGAGTTTTACCTTCGCCGGTTTTCATTTCGGAGATTTTGCCTTCGTGCAGGACAATGCCGCCGATCAGCTGAACGTCAAAATGGCGCATGCCGAGAGTGCGGCGACCCGCTTCGCGGGTGAGCGCGAATGCGGAAACGATGGCTGGCTCGATGGCGGCGCGGAATTTGTCCCTGTAAGCGAGATCGTCGCGTTCCAGGCCTTCCAGGCGCGACTGGACTTCTGCTTTCAGCTCGGCGGTGCGAGCGCGGATGCCCTCGTCGGTGAGCTGCTTCATCTCCGGTTCGAGCGCGTTAATGGCGGCGACGGTCGGCTGAATGCGCTTGATGTCGCGCTCGTGCTTCGTGCCGATGAAAAACGATACAAAACCGTCTACTAGCTTTTCAGCATCCATGCCAGGTAATTTGAAACCCTTTCCCTCAGATTGCCCGGACGCAGCTTGGCGAACTCAGCCGGAAGAGTAGTTCCCATCCATTGTAACCACTCGCAAGCCACCCTGCCATCTTGCGGAGAGATACTTCAAGATGCGCCAGAATAAGGCTAGCACGAACAGGGCGGGTTTGTCTCAGCGCCAATTTGAAGCGATTTCCCGGCCCAATATGGCGCGAAATCGCGTGAACTTAAGTCCCTCACATTCATCCAGTCGGAGCAGGCGAGGATTTGCTATAGTGCCGGAAAATCGGCGGAGCGGCGCTATACGCTAGGCGAAGGGGAGTGTAATGACTGGGAAAGAACAGCGCGGGACGTTAACAGCGAGGGGGATGCAGCGGCGTTGGAGGAGCGCTCAATGAGAGTTCCGCCCGGCGTGCAGCCCGAGGATTTTTCTACCGCGCTCGAGCAATTTTCGAAAGCGGTCGGGGCGGAGTGGGTGTTCTCGTCGGAGGCGGACGTCGATCTGTATCGCGACGCGTACTCGCCATTCTGGCACGAGCCGGAGGATCCGGTTCCGTCCGCTGCGGTGGCGCCGGATAGCGTGGAACAAATCCAGGCGGTGCTGCGCATCGCGAATCAATACAAGATTCCGCTGTGGACGATTTCCACCGGGAAAAATCTGGCGTATGGAGGCTCAGCGCCGCGCTTCTCCGGAAGCGTAGTGCTGGACCTGAAGCGAATGAACCGCATTTTGGAAGTGAACGAAGCGAACGCCTACGCGCTGGTGGAACCGGGAGTCAATTATTTCGATCTCTATCGGTATATCCACGAACGCGGGCTGAAGGTGTGGATCGATCCGCCCGATCCGGGATGGGGAAGTCCAATGGGCAATTCGCTGGATCGAGGAGGCGGGCGGACGCCGATGCGCGACCATTTCGGCTCCGTGTGCGGCATGGAAGTGGTGCTGGCCAATGGCGATGTGGTGCGCACAGGGATGGGCGCGCTGCCAGGCGCGAAAACATGGCAGCAATATAAATATGGATTCGGGCCATACGTAGACGGGATTTTCACGCAGTCGAATTTCGGCGTAGTCACGAAGATCGGCGTGTGGCTGATGCCCGCGCCGGAAGCGTATCGCGACGGAACCGTGCTGGTGCAGAAGCACGATGACCTGATCCCGTTCGTCGAAATTCTTTCCAATCTGATGAATTCGGGAATCGTGCGCGGGACGATGCTGCTGGATAGCCCGCTGCTGAATTACCGCGTTGCGCAGGGCGGAGCGGTGCTGGATATGCCAGGCGGACCGTCGGTGGCGGAGATGGAAAAGATCGGCGCGCAAAAGGATCTGGCATATTGGAGCGCGGAGTTGCATTACTGGGGACCGCAGAAGATTATCGGCGCGCAGTGGGAATACACGCGGGAAAAGTTTTCCTCGATACCCGGCGCGAAATTTCAGGATGGGCGGTACTACAAGAAATTTCCGCTCAGCGCGCAGGAGCTGGAAAACGCGCCGCAGATCGCGCTGGGCATTCCGAATCTCTCAATTTTCAGCATGCTGCAATCGACGGCCGGGCATCTGGATTTTTCGCCGATCGTCCCGATGGACGGCCAAACGGTGTTCGACGTGCTGAAAGTCTTTGGCGAAGCGTACGCGGAACTCGGTGTGCCGCCCCGTAACCAATTTTTCGCGCTGCCGTGGAGCTTTTTCCCGCGCTCGTTCGTGCTGCTGTTCGGATTCCCGATCGAGCACCACGTGGAGCAGAATCGCCGCACGCGCCAGGTTTTCGAACGGCTGGCGCAGGTGTCGGCGGAGCACGGCTGGGGCGAATATCGGACGCACACCGCTTTCATGGATCTAGTGTCGAGCAAATATTCGTTTAATGAACACGCGCTGCGGAGATTGCACGAAACGATTAAAGACGCGCTCGACCCGAATGGGATTTTATCGCCAGGGAAAAGCGGGATTTGGCCGAAGAGGATGCGTGGCACGAAGATCTGAATGAGCTGCGCGATCGGGAATGGAATGCCGAGTGCAAACGATTCGGAGGGATTCTTCAGCGATCCTCACTCGCAATCCCGTGCGCAGGAGCGCACTGGGGACCCCGCTCGGATCGCTTCAGAATGACTTCCACTTTGATTATTGGCGCACCAGAACTCGCGGCGCGCTGAGCGCCTAAAGCCAGCGGTCTAAATTGCAGCAGATGCGACGCGGTTACTCGCGATGGCTCAAGCGAGCCGGTGCATTCGCCCCCGCGAGTCCCAGGTAGACGAGTGCGAGGCGTTCGGCGACGACTTCGTATTGCGCGGAGAGATGTCCGCGGTAGATGGAAATGTCGCGGTAGTAGCGCTGCATGCGCTGGCCGTTTTTCGCGCCGGCGCTGCTGGAAGTGCGAAACAACAATTCGACGGCTTCCCAGATCATCCGCCCGCCATGTTCGAGTTGGGCGAAAAGCTCCATATCTTCGCGTTGAGAGAACGGCTCGCCGCCTTCGTGTCCGCGGCGGCAATACTCCATGTAAAGCTCTCCGGTATTGATGGCCAATCGCCGCGCGGCGCCAACCAGTCCAATCGCCATTCCCAGGGCGCGCTGGTAATCATGATGCTGGTAGCGCGGCATGATCGGCGGGAACAGCGTATTTTTTGTGCGAATGATCGATTCGTATTCGTCGATGGCGGCAAGGCCCAGGCCGCTCATCAGCGAAACGAGCTCGGCGTGAAAAAACGAAGAGCACCGGCCGGCGTACATGGGATTGCCGTGAAGGCGCGAACCAGGAGTGCCTTTCGATACGTCAACGTCGAGCATGTCGAGCGCGATCACGTGATTTTCAGGCACGTGCGCCTGATCGACGACGATGGAATTCGAGCCACTGCCGCGCATGCCGAGGATGGCGCCCCAATCGTCCAGCATTTTCCATTGCGAGCGAGGGATCAGCGCGACGCCTAATTTCGATCGGCCGGTCGTTTCGTCCGGAATCGTGACGCACGGCATGAAATGCGTGGAATACGGCGCGCCGGAAGCGTACGCCCAAGAGCCGTGAACCAGCCAGCCATCACCGGAGCGCGTGGCCTTGCCGGTGGGCGCCGCAACCGACGGAGCGCAGAATTCGCCGCTCGGGCCAAATCCGGCAGCCTGCGCTTCGGCGTCGAAGTAGGAGCCCAGCATCAGGCAGTGGCCGGCGCCTAGAATCAAGCACCATGCGGCGGATGGATCGCCGCGAGCGAGCTCGACTGCCAGTCGGTAGAAAGTCTTCAGGTCGAATTCGTACCCGCCGAAGCGGCGCGGTTGCAAGCAGCGGTAGAAGCCTGCTTTCTTGAACTCCTGATGCAGCTCGGGAGAGTAGTGTCCGCGAGCTTCAGTAGCGTCCTGCTCTTCGCGGAGCCGCGGCTGCAGGGCGCGTGCGCGCTCGACCATTTCGTCGGGAGTAAGTTGCGGCTCCGGAACGGGAACAGGCCGATGCTGGACGGTTGTGCTCATCTTCAACTGCTCGCTACGAAGCGGCGCGCGCCTGCGCGGCTGTCGGCAACTGCACCAAACGGGCCTCGGTAACCGAAGGCAACGCGCGGATGCGTTGCACCACGTTACCGTCGACCTTGCCATCCAGACCGACGAGCGCAAGAGCTTCGGAGCCTCCACCTGGCGCGCGGCGGCCCAGCGCAAAGGTTGCGACGTTAATCCCCAAAGTACCGAGTTCGGTGCCGATGCGGCCGATCACGCCGGGAACGTCTACGTTGCGCGAAAGCAGCAGCGTGCCTTCGAGCGGCCCTTCGACGCTAATTCCGTCGAGCGCGAGAATGCGCGGTGCGCCGTCCTGGCCGACCATGCCTTCCACGGAAAGTTCGCGGCCGCCATCGGCGATGGCCACTTCGACGGAATTGGGGAAGCCTCGCTCGCGGCGGCGAGTGGATTCTTCCACCACCAGACCGCGCGCGGCCGCCAGCTCGCCCGAATTTACGAGGTTCACTTTTTCATCGAGCACGGAGTTTAAAATGCCGGCAAGAACCGCGCTGCGAATAATGTGCGAGCCGAGTTCGGCGGGCTCTCCCGCATAGCGGATACGAACTTTGCTGAACGTGGGCGATGGAGCGGCCTGAGCGATGAACGAGCCGAGGCGCTCGCCAAGCTCGATATAAGGTCGCAGCCGGCGGTACTGATCCGGCGACATGGGCGGCAGATTTACCGCGTTGCGGACGATGCCCTCCGCGAGGTAGTCGTGCACTTGCTGCGCGATGGCCATGCCGACGCCTTCCTGGGCTTCGGCCGTGGATCCAGCTATATGCGGGGTGGCAATCACGTTGGGCAGACCGATCAGCGGAGAGTTTTTCGGCGGTTCCACGGCGAACGTATCCAGAGCGGCGCCGGCCAGCTGTCCGGATTTCAGCGCCTCGGCGAGCGCGGCTTCGTCGATCATTTCGCCGCGGGCGCAATTGACAATCCGCGCGCCTTTTTTCATTTTGGCGATGGCCGCGGCGTCGATCATTTTTTCCGTGGTGTGGCTCAAAGAGCTGTGCAGAGAGATGACGTCCGACTGGCGGAGCAGCTCATCGAGCGAGACGAGTTCCGCTTCGGCCTCGCGGGCGGCGGCGGGCGTCACGTAGGGATCGAACGCCAGCACTTTCATCTCGAGGGCGCTCGCGCGGCGGGCAACTTCCGTGCCCACACGGCCCAGGCCGATCAGCCCGATTGTTTTGCCGCGCATTTCGGTGCCGGAAAGCGACGACTTTTCCCAGCGGCCGGCGTGGATGGACATATTTGCCTGCGGCACGGATCGCGCCAGCGCCAGCAGAAGCGCGAGGGTATGTTCGGCGACGCTGACGGCGTTGCCGCCGGGCGTATTCATCACCACGATGCCGCGGTGCGTGGCGGCCTCCACGTCCACATTGTCCACGCCAACTCCGGCGCGCCCAATCACACGCAGGCGCTTGGCCTGCTCCATCAGCTGCGCGGTCACTTTGGTCGCGCTGCGGACCACCAGCGCGTCGGCGTCCACAATTTCGCTGGGAAGCGAAGCGGCCGGAGGAATCACGACGTTCCAACCCTGCGTTTGGCGGAGCAGATCGATGCCCCTCGGACTAATTTTATCTGCGATGATTATTTTCATGGTCACCAAGGTTATCGGGTGCGAACGGGCGTGTCAATTGCGCGCTGCAATTGCGCGCTGCAATAATCGGAGTGGAGGCGCGAGCGGCCAGCGGTGTGTGATATTCTTGCGGCAATCGATCAGGGGAGACTCAACCGAATGAGCTATCTGGAACGGATTCAGGCGGATTTGACTGCCGCGATGAAACAGAAGGACGAGCTGCAGCTGAGCGTGCTTCGCATGATGAAGAGCGCGCTAAAGCTCAAGGAAGTCGAAAAAATGCGTCCGTTGGACGATCTGGAATCCCTGCAGGTGCTGCAAACGCTGGTGAAGCAGCGCCGCGAGTCCGTCGATCAGTTCACCAAAGGCGGACGCAAGGACCTCGCCGAAAAGGAAGCCAAGGAAATCGTAATTATTGAGGAGTATCTGCCGGCTGCTCCCAACGACAACGAGCTCCAGCACGCAGTGGAAGCGGCTATCAATGAGATGGGCGCGGATTCGCTGAAGCAAATGGGCGCGGTCATCAAGGCGGCGCGGGCGCGGCTTGAGGGCAAGGCCATCGATGGGAAAGCCCTGAGTGATCGCGTGCGCGAGCGCCTGAGCGAGAAATCGTAGCGTCCCCGTTACCTGGCGAGCATAGTGCTATCGCGAGATTGACGCTCGCAGGAAATCTCCCCTCGAAATCCTCCAGTTCCGCGCAATCAATTCTGCGGTCCCATTTGTGGCAGCGCCAAATCTGGATTGGCGACTGCCGCATTTGAGCTGGCTTTTATCGCAACGCCTTCGCCGGCTGTGGCATCTGGGAGCCAGCGGCTGTGGGCGCCGAAGTTCTTTGCGTCGCTGCTGCGTGCGCTCCCGAGCGCTGCTCAGGGGCTAACTTTCTTCAGAACGGCCGTAGCAGTTTGATCCGCGGCGATTTGCTGTAGGAATGCGCGGATTTCCGGCAGGTTGTCCTTTGGCACGATGACGCTTTTAATCTCAAGCGTGCGCTGGTAGTGAAGCACTCCATTGGCGACGGTAGTGTCGCTGCGGTAGATAGCATAGTCGCACGATGCCGTCACCGGCCGCGGCAACCCGTCCGGAACGTACCCAGGCGGCAACGTGATATCGAACACGTCGCTTTGCAAAGTGGCTTCGTCGAACTCGATGGGATACTTACGCGGCTTTCCGTCCACGGTGAAAAGGTTCAGATCGTTTGTGTATTTATCGCCAATCACGCGGGGCGAGACGATCATCAAATCTCCCGCGGATTTTGCGTAGTCAGGGGCAAAGAATCCGTAATCCAGCGTAAAATCCTGATTGTAATCATTCAAATTGCCAAGCGAAGCCGCCGTCAGCTGAAAGCTGTTCAAAAAATCGCCCAGGAAGGATTCCAAAAGTCGCGCGCGCTTGGCCGGCTGCGTCTCCAGGAACATCTGGCGTTCGTCGGATGCGGGCGCGCCCCAACGCAACTCCTGCACTTTGCCGGAAAGATCGCCTGTCGGGCTGAGCGTCAGTGTGGCGATGCGCAGCAAGCGATTCGTGGCTGGCGGCAGCAGCGGCAATTTGATCAGGTGGCCTCCATCCGGCGCGATCACCAGAGCATAACTATCTTGCAAGTAGGAGGGAATGTAGCCAAGTGGCACGTACTCGTTCGTCGGATCGAAGATGAGCAGCCGGCCAAGATTCGGATCGTCAACAACAGAGTACAGCGTCGGATCATTCACAGAGTCCGGCATCCGAATCGCCATTATTGCGTGGTCCATGAAAATCGAGGGATAGCTGGGCTGCACGAAGCCGCGGCGATCGTCGACGGAGACAAGATAAGCATCGAAACCGGCATCGCGCAGCATAGTCACCAACAGCGTCGCCTTGTCCTTGCAGTCGCCATACTGGTGCGCAAGCACCTCGGCGGCGGAGTGAGGTTTCCAGCCTCCAATGCCGATTTCCACGGCGAAGTAGCGCACGTTCTTCTGGACGTACTGCGAGAGGACGCGCATCTTTTGAACGGGATCCGTAATGCCGGCCGTCAGTTCAGACACCTTCGCGCTGATCTCCGGAGTCGACACGGTCTGCGACTGGTCCAATTCGTTGTTCCAGAGGCCAACTTCCTTCCACGAGCGAGTGGATTTTGCGCGAAGTTTTGGATCGCGTGGGAAATATTTCAGTCCCATCCATCCGGCCACCGTTCTCCATGGTGGCATCTGCGGCTCGATGTCCACACCCGGCAGGTTGTCTACCTCCCAAACGTATTCATTTGCGGCGGGAGTCTGAGGCTGCACCTCTGCATGATTGAACCAGTTCGAGGTGAACTCCCAACCCTGCGGAATCTCGAGGATAAGCCTGGCGGTTCGGACGGGAGAAGTGTCCTGAAACGGCCAGTCGTCTTCGAACACGTAAGGACGGTCTCGCTGCACGTACTCGAATCCGACGATACGCCCCGGGTACGCGTCAGGAAATTGAAGCGTTTTTACCTTGACGCCCTTGTACTCGAGATCGCTTAAGTAGCCGTGTTCGATGGCGTCTTTTTCGCCGACAGCGATTTCGCGGCCGTCCGGCTCGATCGTCCAAGCTTGCATGGAGATGATTTTAGTATCTTTATCAAAGTCAACGGAGACGCCGCGGTAGTCGTTGCGGGCCTCAGGGCGCAAGAGGCGGATAGCCATGCGGTGACGCGTGTCGATTTCTCCATTGTCTTGCACAGTGATGGTAGTTTCATCGAGCAGGATCACTGCTTTGGCGTCTTTCGGATAGTCCGGAAGTTTTTCCTGTGCGGCGGCACGAAGCCAATCGGGCGCCGAAGCAGCCGCGACCGGACGTGGGAATGCCGGGCCCATCAGCAAGACGGCGAAACAGCCTCCGAGAACATTCAGTTTAATTAAGCTGGCCGGTCTGCGAGTTTTGGAAAACCATCTGAGCATTGTCGTCGGTCCTAACCGCGCCAAAAAAGGCCCGGAACGTCGGGTACGCATCTTTCGCGAACAGAACGCCCTTGATGGCGAGATGCCGCTTTACTTCCACCGTGTTTCCCTGACTCGATGCTGAAATTTCATATGTAGCGGCCCCTAGATTGATGTCCTGCGATTTCGGCAAGGCTTCGACGGTGTATCCAACCGGGGCGTGCAGCGTTACGCTGTCGATTTCCTCGTACGGGTAATGAAAGTAAATCGCATTGTGGCGCGTCTGTTCCGTGAAATCGCCGGCTTGCGTCGCCTCGAACGGGTCGAGCGGCATAAGCATATTGCGCGCTGCCGTGCTGCTATAAGAAGAAAGCTTGATCGTTCCTTGGACCTGTAGCGGTTGTTCCAAGTCGTCCCAGTTGGTAATTTTCGTGATTCGGAAATCGGTTCCCGTGGGAAGCCAAGTTTTAATCGCTTGCTCCAATGCATTGGTACGGCCAGTTTGGTCCTGCTTGCGTTGCGCCTCCCGCACCATGGCCCCTTCGATTCCGCTGAATTCGATTTGAACGTTTCCGGCAATCGTACCGTCGGAGCTTACCGTAAGATCGGCATGGCGCAGGATTTCCGCGTTCGTCGACACCGGCGCCGGCACCTCGACAATCGTCGCGTTGCGGCCGTCAACCTTCACACCGCTCGCTTCCGTTTCGTACCACGGCAGCTGACCGAATGCGTAATAGCGGGCTGAAGGGTCCAGGTAGTATTCCTGCGATCCCGCTTTGACCCACACCACGTCCGCGTTGAGTTCCCCAACGTCCTTTCGATCCGGGAAGAACGTGGCGGAATTGCGCGCCGCGAGGTACACCTCAGTCGCATCAAACCCCGCCGCACGCGCCAATCCGATAAAGGTCAAATTGATCTGGTGTCCCGTGGCATATCCATTGTTGAAGACGTCCGCGACGTTGTTGTCCGGCTTCAGCTGCTCGGCCTTGGTTTCCGTCTTGGATTTGTAGTCTTCCATGCTCAGATCGCGAATCTGTTCCACGCGGGCGTAAATTTTTCGGAGTTTCGTCTCTGGCGAGTCGTTGGGGCCGGCAATCTTAGACAGCTCCCCGTCAAGAGCGTCCTTTTTACTAATGAAGTGCTCGATTTCGGAATCCCATTTCTTGGCAAAATGGTTCCAATACTTTTCTTTGGACCAGTTGGGATCGGCATCTCCAGGGCTCTGATAGTAGAATTCGACTCGCGGTTCAATCACCGACTTCGGCGGCATCAGAGGTTCGTCTATAACCGCGGGAACGTCGCTGACGGTCAGTATGTACGAGCCATCGATCTGTTGCTTCATCTTGGCGCTGGCCGGCAGCAGATAGGTGCGATACAGCGGCTGCAATCCGAGCCCGCCGTAGCCCTCGTATGGGAAATAGGTGAAATGGGCCTCGCGCGTGTACAAGCTGCTCGAAAGAACCCACTGTTCGACGTGCACGTAGTGCGGCTTCGCTTCGCTATCGTAACGATATTCAATAATGCAGCCGGGCACGACGTCGGGCAGGGTAAACGTCTTCGCGTAGAGCGTATATCCACCGGATTTGACGACTGCGGAGTCCAGCACCTGCCCGTCGAAATTCTTGATTGTCCCGTCAGGCAAAATCGTGCGGCCGGCGATATATGGGACGGACTCCCAATCTTTATCGTAAGGAATATTGATGTGTCCTTGCTGTACCCCTGCCTGCGTGAAGATCTTGATGCGAACGTATTCTTCCACGGAATCACCGTCGGTGTTGGCCTTCCGCGTATCCACCACCGCTTCGCGGTAAAGAATCATCGCGTCGGCGCCCGGTTCCTTGGGGTTGTCCTTCATGGCAAGATCCGCTGGGTCGACCGGCAGCCAGCCCACCGTCGCGAAAGCGGGGCTGGTGCGTACGAGCGAAATCAGCAGAGTGAGTAGCGCTAATTGCACCGCGTGCCTGGCAGCTCGTTCCATCGAGAACCTCGTCGTTACAGTAAGATAACGAAATCCCAAGAATCAGTTGAGCGCGTGGCGGCGCGCACCAGCCTTGGGCGTGATGCTCATAAAGTGAAGTGGCGTAACGCTAACGCAAACAAGTCCGGATTGTCAATGGACTGATTAGGCCGCCGTTTCTAGTTCGTCAAGCGATCGGGCAGGATCGAACCGCCACGGCAGAGCACAAAGTCGCCGTTGGATCGGAGCACAAAGGGGCAACAATCGGGGCCCGAATTTAGGCGAGCGCGGCGGCGCCAACGAACGCCGGGCTTCCGGCGCAAAATTCAAACAGCTCAGCTAACAGGCTTGCGGGGAGAACGAGATAGACGACGCAGGCGAACGAACCTCCAACTGCAGCGTTCGCGTCCCGGACCGTTTGGGCGGGTGCGTTTCGATCCACGAGGCGTAATTCTGGCGAATCTGCTCGATGTACGCGGGAATGTATTGTTCCTGCTGGTGCAGCCAGTCTTCCAGCGTAATTTCGCCCTGCTGCGCGTGGGTTACGCTGCGCAGCCACACCGCCGGCGGCAGCGCTGCGGCGAGTTGATACGTCATTTTGCGCAGGCGGCGAATGATTTCGATGGCCTCGCGAGTGCTTTGGTGGAAGTAGCCGAGCGAGCCAGCCCACTGCGCGGCATCAAAATCCGTTAGTTCGATGTGCGGTTCGGCGATCAGTTGCCGGAATGAAAAATACGAGTTCACCTCGCGATCGGCGAGATGCAGGATGATTTCGTGAATGCTCCAGCGCCCCGAAGATGGCTGATACATCCACATTTTCTTAGGCAAGGGGCGTAATGCTGCCGAGAGTAACGCTGGGCCTCGGCCGAAGGACTCGATCAATTGCCGTCGTTCATCGCGTGTCATAAGGACAGTTTGAGCTCCCACTTTTTAGCTTAGACGCGAAATCCTGGAATTGGCTGCCTTCTCCTTTATGAATATACGAAGAAAGATTCGATTTGGTTTCCACGGCCCATCCCCACACCACAATGACCGTCGAATGCTGTATTGGACAGGACCAAATTGGAGCGAGACTTGAGCCCTATCGGCTGAATTTTCAATGCCTCGGAGCAGCCAATTGGCCGCCGACGGCTTTGGTCATCCCGCGTCGGACTTCGGTACGGTACTTTTTCCCATGCCACCAGATACCGCCGAGAGCGCGGGGCGTTTGGCCCAGTACGCGCGCAAATCACCAACCAGATAGAGAGAGCCGGTGGCGAACACGGCGTCTTCCGGATTCGCAAATTCGATGGCGCGCTCCAGTGCCGCTACCGGATCGCGAACCACCTCGGATTGGCGCGCCAAATGGCTGGTCATCTCCGAAAGTAGCGCCGCGGATATCGCGCGCGGCTGGTGCGGTTCCGTAAGCAGCACCAGATCCGCGCGCGGAAAGAGCAGGCCGGCGATCTCGTCGACTGCCTTATCGCGCATTGCGGCGTACACAAGAATGATTTTGCGCCCCGCGAAATTTTCGTCCCAGAATTTCAGCAACTCCCGCGCGCCGGCGGGATTATGGGTTCCGTCCACGTAAACGGCGGGCCGATCGAGCAGCCGCTCCAACCTCCCGGGCCAGCGGACGGAGCAAATTCCGCGCTCGATGATTTCGTCGCTGGTCGGAAAGCCACGCTCGGCTAGCAGCTGCGCGGCGGTGACGGCCGCCAGAGCGTTGCGAATCTGAAACCGGCCGGGAAGCGGCGGCGCGATCGTGATTTTCTTTCCGGATTCTTGTGAAATTGCGACGGCGCGATAGCATCCGCCGTCGGAGCGAACATCTTCAACGCGCCAGGCTTCGTCAATTTCCACCAGGCGCGAGTTCATTTCGTGGGCACGCTTGGCGATCACCTCGCGCGCTTCCGGACGTGTCGCCGTCGTCACCACCGGCACGCGCGGTTTGATGATGCCTGCCTTCTCGCCCGCGATTTCTTCGATCGAGTGGCCCAAATAATCCTCGTGGTCGAAATCAATCGAAGTGATCATGGAAATTTCCGGCAGCACGATGTTCGTAGCGTCGAGCCGCCCGCCCAATCCCGTTTCGTAAACTGCGAAGTTGACCCCTCGCGCGAAGAAGGCCACAAACGCCAGCGCGGTGATGCATTCGAAATACGTCGGATGCGCGGCTAGCTTTCCTTCGGCCAATAGCGATTCGATAGTGGCTTGCACGCGCGTCCAGGCAGACGCGAATTCTTCGTCGGAAATATCTTCGCCGCCGATGCGAATGCGCTCGTTGATTCGCACCAGGTGCGGAGACGTGTAAAGCCCGGTGTGCAATCCGGATGCGCGGAGAATGGATTCGAGCATCGCCGCAGTTGACCCCTTGCCGTTAGTTCCCGCGATATGAACGCACGGCGCGGCGCGATACGGATTGCCGAGAGCTGCTGCCAGCGTGCTGATGTTTTCGAGTCCGAATTTTTGCACCCGCGCGTGCTGCGGCGACGCCAGTTCGCGGCCCAAAGCCAGCAGAGTGCGGACGGATTCTTCGTAATTCATGCTGGGGCGTCGAGGAAAAAGCCGAGCGCGCGAGCGATGTAGCTTTTCATCTCTTTGCGCGGGACGATAGCGTCCAGAAATCCGTGTTCCAGCAGAAATTCGGCGCGCTGAAATCCGGCGGGCAATTTTTGGCGGATGGTCTGTTCGATCACGCGCGGCCCGGCCAAGCCGATCAACGCGCCGGGTTCGGCGATGTTCAGGTCGCCGAGCATCGCGTAGCTGGCGGTGACTCCGCCGGTCGTCGGATCAGTGAGAACGGAGATGAACGGAACGCGCGCATTATCCAATCGCGCCAGCGCCGCGCCCACTTTGGCGAGCTGCATCAATCCTACGGCGCCTTCCATCATGCGCGCCCCGCCGGAACAGGAGACGATGATTAGCGGATACTTTTGCGTTAGCGAACGCTCCACCGCGCGCGTCACTTTTTCGCCCACCACCGCGCCCATCGTACCGCCGATAAAGCTGAACTCCATCGCGCAGCAAACCACTGGACGCCCCCCGATTTTCGCTTCCATGGTAATGATGGCGTCCTTCATGCCGAGTTTTTTCTGTGCTTCTTGAAGGCGCTGCGAGTAAGGTTTGATGTCCGTGAATTGGAGCGGATCGCTCGATTGCAGATCCGCGTCGTGCTCCGTCCAATCGGCATCGTCGTCCAGCAGCAGCTCCAGGCGGCGCCGTGCGTTCATCCGAAAATGATGATCGCATTTCGGGCAGACTTCCCAGTTTGCCTCCACGTCCTTTTTCCAGATGATCGCGCGACAGGAAGTGCATTTGGTCCACAGACCTTCGGTGCGAACGCGGCGCTCGTCCGCGGGCGTGGGATTTTCGATTGCTGCCTTATCTCGTTTGAACCAGGTCATAAGTGGGTGTCGGTATTTCGCGCGTTTACACGCTTCGCGGCCCTGTTATCGAATGCTCTTAATAGTCGATTCCTCGCTGCGCGAGGATGCCCTTCGTGTACGGATGCTTTACTTCCTTCATTTCCGTGACCAGGTCGGCGGCTTCCACCAGCTTGGGGTGCGCATTGCGTCCCGTGCAAATCACGTGGACGCGTTCCGGGCGTTTTACCAGCGCATCCACCACGGGTTCCGGGTCCAGCATCTTGTAGCTAATCACGTAGTTGATTTCGTCCAGGATCACCAGATCGTATTTTTCGCTGTAAATCTGGTCGCGCCCGAAGCGCCACGCTTCCTCGCAGAGGCGCACGTCCTCGGGATCGGTCTCCGCGCTGCCCACTTTAACGAACCCGCGGCCCATGGGACGAATGTCAAACTTGTCGTCGCCGAGCATTTTTGCCGCGTCGAGTTCGCCGTAATGCCACGAGCCTTTAATGAACTGCACCATCAAGACGCGCAAACCCTGGCCCACGGCGCGAAACGCAGTGCCCAGCGCGCAGGTAGTCTTTCCCTTGCCGGGCCCCGTATACACAATCAGAAGCCCCTTATCTTCCGGCATTCGTCGATTCCCCGAGGTGACCTACTCATAGTCGCTGGACGGCGAAAAAACGTCAAGCAACAGAGGGCGCCGAGTTTTGCTGAACCGCAACGTTCCGTCTCCGCTAAGCGCTGTCATTCGGAAGGATCCGGGACCCGCAGTGCGCTGCCGAGCACCGGGGGATGCGATCGCTGAAGAATCTCTCCGAAAGCAGTCGTCTTTTCGGCCGAGCAACGTCGCGGCTGGATTCCACCCGTGCTACACCGACTGCTGTTGTGGCGTTACCGGCGGTCCGAAAATGCGCCCGTTCGGTGGAGTTGGCTCGGAAAAACCGCCGAGCACCTCGCCGCGGTATCGAGGCAGGGAATTCGGATATTTTTCCTGCAAAAATTTGATGAGTCCCTCGCGCACAACGCATTTCAAATCCCACGCCTGGCCGGAATCAGGTGCGTCCATCAGCGCGCGCACTTGGATCGCGTGGTCGTTGGCATCCACCACCTGCAGCACGTTGACCTGCCCCTTCCATTTCGGCGTGGTTTCCAAGAGTCGCGTAAATTCTTGCCGCAGCTCGTCCACCGGAACGGAATAATCCACCCACAGCAGCACGTAGGCGAGCAGATCGGCGCTGGTGCGCGTCCAATTTTCAAACGGTTGCTCGATGAAGTAGGTAAGAGGCACAACCAGACGGCGCAGGTCCCATATGCGCACCACCACGAAAAAGGTATGAATCTCCTCGATGCGGCCCCATTCGTTATCCACCACCACGACGTCGTCGATGCGGATCGGCTGCGTGAGCGCGATTTGAATTCCCGCTACCAGGCTCGATAACGTGGGTTTCATCGCCAAGCCGACAACAATGCCGGCAACGCCCGCCGAGGCTAAAAGGCTGGTGCCGATCTGGTGGATCGCCGGGAAGGTCATCAGGGCGACGCCAACGGTAATAAAAATGATCAGGACGTCGAGAATCCGGCGCAGTACATTCAACTGCGTCTGCACCTTTCGCGCGACCAGGTTATCGGCCGTGTCCACGCGATAGCGAGTTTCAAACACGTCGATGACGACGTCGGTGACCAGAATGACGAGCCAGCCTACTACGCCGATCAGTGCCAGTCCGACCGCGTGCTGAATGGCGGTTTTAGCGATCCCCGGAAGAGGCAGCGCCGGAACGGCGAGCACCACAGCCAAGAGGGGCAGTATCCAGCGCGCCAGATTCTTGCTGTGGCGGACGATTGAATCCTTTAGTAGGGTGGGTTCTCTTTTGGTTAGCCCGTCGATAATCGCAAACAGGATCCACCGGAACAGTAAAGCCACAAGAATGCTGCCTGCCAGGATGCCGGCGGACAAGGCCCAGGACTTCCAATGAATCACCAAGTAGTGCATTCGGTTTTTTACCTCCTTTTCGAGATGGAACTTCCATTCTCCGCATTCCTGCGCCGGGTTTAAAGGGCTTCCTCTAATTCAGCACCAGACGAGGCAGTGAGGGCGCCGAGTGAGTGCCCTATTTCGGATAAGGATGGCCGGCGAGGATGGCGAAGGCGCGATAGATTTGCTCCGCCAGCACGACGCGCGCGAATTCGTGCGGCATCGTTAGAGTGGAAAGCGAGATGCGCTGCGTTCTGCTGCGACGGATCTCGTCGGGGAAGCCTTCGGCCGCGCCGCAGTAAAAGCACAGCTCGCGCACGCCGCGGTCGCGCAGATCGCCAATCCAGCGCGCGAAAGATTGGGACGTGTGCTGCTGGCCGGCCGCATCGAGTAGCACAACCGTGGCGCTCGGCTCGATTTTTAGCTTGCGCAGCGCCGCTGCGGACTCGTCGCGCAGTTCGGTCACTTCGATTTCAGCGTAGCGCTGGATGCGGCGCACGTAATCGTCGACAAGCGCGCGGATTTCCGGCTGGCGCGTTTTGCCGAGCATCACGAGGCGTATTTTCATGGCGCGGCCGGGAAGCGACGACTAATACAGCCCGTATTTCTTGCGCTTCTCGAGCAGCGTCTTGCGGCTGATGCCGAGCAGTTCGGCAGCATATCCGATTTTGTAACGCGTGGCTTCGAGCGTGGCTTTGATGGCCTCGTGCTCGATTTCTTCCAGCGAGCGCAGGGCGCTTGCGATGCCGCTGGGCCGATCCGCGGCGCGCAGAATTTCCGGGAAGTCTGCTGGTTCAAGCTGCGGCGATTTCGCGAAGAGCAGCGCGTGCTCGATCGCGTTTTTTAGTTCGCGCACATTTCCCGGCCACGCATAAGATTCGAGCAACTGCATCGCGGCGGGAGCAAACGAAGCGTCGGCGCGCCCATGCACAGGGCCGAGCCGGGCCAGGAAATGCTCCGCGAGAGGCGCAATGTCGCGAGGACGTTCGCGCAGCGGAGGCACCGGCAGCGCCAGCACGTTGAGGCGGAAAAATAAGTCTTCGCGGAAGCGCCCGGAGGCGACGGCCGCGGACAAATCGGTGTTGGTGAGCGCCATCACCCGCGAATCCATGCGCAGCGTCTCCGTGCCGCCGAGCCGCTCGAAGGTGCGCTCTTCCAGCACGCGCAATAGTTTCGCCTGCAGGCCGGGGCCGAGCGCGGCCACTTCGTCGAGCACGATCGTGCCGCCATGCGCCATTTCCAGGCGTCCCGGCTTGCGCGCCACCGCGCCGGTAAATGCACCGCGCTCGTGGCCGAACAGCTCCGATTCCACCAGTTCGGCGGGAAGGCTGGCGCAATCGATTTTCAAGAACGCGGCGTCGCGGCGAGGGCCATGCTCGTGAATCCATCGGGCGAGCTGGTCTTTGCCACAGCCGCTTTCGCCGGTGATCAGAAGAGTGGTGGCGGCGTCGGTGAGCTTTTCGGCAATTTCAAGAACGCGGAGCGAAGCCGGGTCGGCCGCGATCCAAGTGACGCGCGCCTCGGTCATGGATTCGATTCGCCGCGTGCCGCGTCGTCCGCGGAATGAGCGCTCGGCTCGCCAGCCGACGGAACGTCCAGGCGCTCGGCATTGCGCCACAGGCGTTCGAGATCGTAGTAACGCCGCGCGCCCTCGCCGAAAATGTGAACCACGATGGAGCCGTAGTCGAGCAACACCCACTCCGCTCCCGATTTGCCTTCGCGATGCAGCAGGCGCTTGCCCCGGCGGTCCAGGCGCTCTTCGATGGCCCCAGCGATGGCGTGAAGCTGCGGCGCGCTCTGTCCCGAGCAAAGAATAAAATAGTCGGCGAACGCGACAGCGCCGGCAAGCCTCAGCACGGTAATGTTCGAGGCCTGCTTGTCTTGGGCCGCTTCGACCGCTTCGCGAACTTCGGTCTGAACGTCTTCCAGTCTCACCGGTATAGGGCCTGCCCCTGAATGTATTCCTCCACGCGCGCGGGCACAAGCCCGTGGATTCCCTGCTTTTGCAGCAGCCGGTCGCGCACCTCGGTCGAGGAGACGTGGCTGGCGACGGTGTTGAGCAGGTGCACCACCGATTTGCGCAGCACGATCTTGTGCTGATCGCTGGGCGACGAGTGGCCGAGCTTATCCGGCGGCACGATCAGGCGCAATGCGTCCAGACGAAATCCCGGGCGGCTGGCCACCACGAAATCGCAGGAGTCGAGCAGCTGTTCGTAATTTTTCCACGTCGGGAATTCCAGGAACTGATCGGCGCCGATGATGAAGTAGATGTGATCGTCGGGATGCTCGCGCCGAAATTTTCGCACCGTATCAATCGAGTAGAAAACGTGCGGATGCGGCGGAGGCGCCTCGGCGAGCGAGGGCACAAAACCCGGATGTTCGGCGCACGCGAGCGCCACCATCGTGTAACGGTGAATGAACGGCGTCAGCTCCTGTTGCGATTTGTGCGGCGGGCGCGACGACGGAATGAAATGAATCGCGTCGAGATGAAAGCGGCGCTGCGCCGCTTGCGCCACGGCGATGTGTCCGGCATGAACGGGATCGAAGGTGCCTCCGAAAAGCGCGATCGACCGGCGATGCGCGGGGCCGGAGGGCTTCTGGGCGGCGGGTGACGTCAACGCTTCTCCGGGCGCGGCGCGGCGTGATCCTCGGCGCGCGGCGGAATGGGCGGCGCGACCTCCGATTGCACGGGCGGCGCCGCTTTCGGAATGCGGTCGAGAGAATCGGCCAGGGCACGAACCAGTTCTACGACGCCTTCGCCGGTTGCGGAAGAGATCGCATAAAACGGCAGGCCGCGTTTGGCGGCGAATGCGCGTAGCTCTTCGAGATGCTCGCGATTGGTGGTGGCGTCCAGCTTGGTGGCCACCACGATCATCGGCTCCTGGGCCAGCGCCGGACTGAACGATTCGAGTTCATGCTCGATGATTTCGAAATCGCGCACCGGATCGCGGTCGTTCGCGTCGCTGGTATCGACCAAATGCGCGATCAGGCGGGTGCGCTCCACGTGTTTTAGGAAACGAATGCCCAAGCCGGCGCCTTCGTGCGCACCTTCGATCAGGCCGGGAAGATCGGCAACCACGAAGCTGCGGCCGTTGCCAGGCGCTGCATCGGGATCGGCTGAAACCACGCCCAGATGCGGCTCCAGCGTGGTGAAAGGATACGCTGCGATTTTCGGACGCGCCGCGGAAATGCGCGAGATCAGCGTTGATTTCCCGGCGTTGGGGAATCCGACCAGGCCAACGTCCGCGAGCAATTTCAATTCGAGGCGCAGATTGCGTTCTTCACCGGGCTTGCCGTCCTCATGTTCGCGCGGCGCCTGGTGCCACGGACGGACCCACTTCGGATTGCCGTTGCCGCGCCCGCCGCGTCCGCCCTTCGCGGCGCGAAAGTGCTGGCCCGCTTCGGAGAAATCGAAAAGCTGCTCGCCGGAATCGGCGTCGTAGACAACGGTGCCGACGGGGACGGTGAGGATCATGTTCTCGCCCGAACGGCCGGCGCAATCGGAGCCTTCGCCGTGGCGACCGCGATCGGCGCGGAAGAGGCGGTTGTAGCGATAGCGTAGCAGCGTGTTGTCGTTGTGATTCGATTCGAGGTAGATGTCGCCGCCATGGCCGCCATCGCCGCCCGAGGGGCCGCCGCGTGGGACGTACTTCTCCCTGCGGAACGCGACGCAGCCATTGCCGCCGTCGCCGCCTTTTATCGAGATTTTCGCTTCGTCAACAAACATAGGGACACCGAACGGCGGAAAGGCCGCACCGTGAAAATGGAAAGGATGGGACCGCCGCCCGTGCGATTAGATTCACCCATCGGGCCAGCGGATTGCAAATATTCGCGTGACGGGAAAATGTCAGTCGGCCGCGGGAGCGGATGGCTTCTCCGCGGGAGCCGCGGTGCGTTTTATTTGGGCGTCGGGCGGCAGCACGCTGATGAAGCGCCCCATGCCGCCTTTGTCTTCGAAGCGCACCACGCCATCAATGCACGCAAAAAGAGAATCGTCCTTGGCGCGGCCGACGTTCTTGCCGGCCTTGAAGCGCGTGCCGCGCTGGCGGATCAGAATGCTGCCGCCGGTGACGAACTGGCCGCCGAAACGCTTGATGCCGAGCCGCTGTCCCTGAGAATCGCGTCCATTAGTGGACGAACCGCCGCCTTTTTTGTGCGCCATGAAAAGCCTCTAGATTCCTATGCCAGTTCGATTTCGCCGATTTGCACGGCGGTGTAATTCTGCCGGTGGCCGCGCTGAATTTTGTACTGGCCTCCGGTCTTGTATTTCAGCACCAGCATTTTGGTGCCGCGCATGTGCCTGACGATCTTGCCGGTTACTTTGGCTTTGGACTGCGCGCCAAGAAACTTCTTTTCGTCGGTGCGGACGGTTACGACGTCTTCAAACGTCACCTTGCCGCCTACTTTGCCTTCCAGGCGCTCGACCTGAATGGTCTCGCCCGGCGCGACGCGGTACTGCTTGCCACCACTACGGATCACGGCGTACATGCTGCCTCCAGCTGAATTGACGAACCCCCATTATATGGGCCGCGCGGCAGTTTCGTCAATCAGCCAAGTGCGGCGATTGAGCGCAAGGGTGCGCTTTTAGGCAGATCCGCTTGGCCCCCGACTAACCGCTAGTGGGCGATTTGAGCTATTTTGCCGCTAGCGCCATATAATGAGGCCAGGCGGAGCGGGACCCTCCATGACTGAACCAAAGATCGAACCAACGACCGAATCGAAAGCGACGTGCCCTCACCGGCGGACCCAGCTGATTGCTAAGGATAAAGACGCGCAGTATATCGAGTGCCTGGATTGCGGAGAGATCGTCGAGACCGGCGAGATGGAGAAGCCACAAGCGCCGGGATTCGACGAATCGCTTTCGGACGCGTAGCTCGCCGCGTTTTGCCGGATCAGCTCGCCAGAGCTGTCGCCCAGGCGTTCACTTCTTTTCGCGGGGAACCAATTCTACGGGCATGCGGCTGAGCTCTTGGAAGACGCGGATGCGGCGGCGCA
>DATLSB010000178.1:0-4242 GCA_035534415.1 Candidatus Dormiibacterota bacterium
TCGACGATGACGACGGTCGTCTCGGTGAAAATATCTTCGATGCCGAGGGTGCTGAGGTCCTGCGCGTCGGCGATGCGGTAGAGATCGATGTGGTAGGCGCGCGGGCCGCGGTCATATTTATGGATTAGCGTGAATGTTGGGCTGGTGACTTCGTCTTCGGTGGCCGCGCCTAAGCCTGCGACCAGTCCCTTCGTGAAGGTGGTCTTCCCTGCACCGAGTTCGCCGGAAAGCAAGATGAGGACGGGCGCTTTCAGGCGCGCGCCGAGTTGGCGACCCTTCTGGATGGTTTCTTCCGCTGAGTGAGTGAGAATTTCCATTCGACTGCCTTGGGTCGCGACTCCCATCATCTACCCCAAGCCTCAGGGCCTAAAGGCCTGATGGCATTGCAGCCGTTGATGTCGGAGCTAAAGCTCCCCCCTAAACACCCTGAACGAAATCTCCTCACCAGAACGTTAGGCACGGTCGCTCTCGGAAAAAAATTCCTGGTAAGCGCCAGGAATCGATTTGATAAGGTCGGAAGCCATCAATGGAGCGCCGCCGGTTTGCTCGAAGGCCACGTCGCCGGCGAGACCGTGCAGATAAACTCCGAACGCCAGCACTCGATGCCAATCGGTGACGCCAAATTGCGCCGTCATGGCGGCGAGCATGCCGGTGAGGGCGTCACCAGTGCCGCCGGTGCCCATGCCGGGATTGCCGGTAGAGTTTATGTATGCTTGGCCGCCGGGCGAAGCCACGACGGTATGGTGGCCCTTCAAGATTACGTACGCATTCCAATCGGAGGCTGCCTTGAGAGCCACGTCAACGCGGTCTTTCTGCACCTGCGCGATGGACGAGCCCAGAAGGCGAGCCATTTCGCCCGGATGGGGAGTGATGGCGAGCCTGCCGTCCGGATGCTTCAAATCCATGGCGCGGCCAGCGAAAGCATTCAGGCCATCGGCATCGAGGATGATTGGAACTTCGCGCGAGCCGGTGACGATGCGGCGGACGAATGACTGCGTTTCTGGATTCGTAGTGAGGCCGGGCCCGATGGCCAATGCGCGCTTTCCGGCCAGCAGCGCGGCGAAGGCGCTTCCTTCGAGGCTGCGTTCGGAAATGGTTCCGGCGACGGTGGCAGGCAGTGGCGAGGTCATCACTTCGGGCGTATGTTGCGCGACCAACGGCAGCGCCGGTTCCGCGGTGGCGACAGTGACCAGGCCAGCTCCCGCGCGCAGGGTGGCCCAGGATGCCAACACTGCGGCGCCAGTCTTCCCCACCGATCCAGCGATGACGAGCGCGTGGCCGTAATCGCCCTTGTAGCCCTCGGGCTTGCGCGGAATCGCGAAGCGCGCGAATTCGGAAGCTTCGCTCCAGCGCAGGCGGCCTCCACCCACTTCCTCGATGAGTTCGGGAGGCGAACCGATTTCGCGCACGACCAGTTGCCCCTGATATTCCGCCGCGGCGCCGTAGAAAAAACCGAGTTTTGGCGCGGTGAAAGTAACCGTGTAATCGGCGTGGACGGCGACGCCGCAGATTTCTCCGGTATCGGCGTCCAAGCCGGAGGGAATATCGACGGAGATGACGGGAACACTGGCCTGACGCGCGCTGATCTTTTCGATCACGCTTCGGAGCAAGCCTTCCACCGAGCCGCGCACGCCGGTGCCGAGGAGAGCATCGACGATGATCGCCCGTTCGGAAAAATCGAGATTTGCCGAATCAAGCGCGGCCTCATCGGGGACCGCGATGAACTTGCCTACGGTTTCCCTCCAAAGTGCAAGATTCGTGGCAGCTTCGCCTTTCGCTTCTTGCGGCGAAGCAAAGAAGTAGACGACCGGCTTGGCGCCCATTTCTTGCAGATGACGAGCAACGACGAAACCGTCCCCGCCGTTGTTGCCCTTGCCGCATAGCACAAGAATTTCGCGCCGTGCCAGTAAGGGAAGCTGCGAGCGAATGAAATCCGCTACGCCGCGCCCGGCGTTTTCCATGAGGGTGAGGCTCGGCGTGCCGGCGCGCTCGGTGGTGAGGCGGTCGACTTCGCGGGTTTCAGCAGCGGTGAGAATTTTCATGATGGCTCGGTCGGAAGCTCGTCAACGTGTTTGGTTGGTTCGGATGCGCGCTCTCCTCGATTCTCGAGAAGTGAGCCCACGCAGCTGCGAGATTGCATCGAGCCTGCAACAGTATAATGCGAAACGCGCTCCGGGCTTTTAACTCATGCGGGCGACGACGACGGTCATATCGTCCGATTGCTCGGGGGTGCCGGCCCATTGCTCGACGGCAGTGATCAGCTTATCGGCGATCTTTGCGGCAGGCATTTCGCGATGAGCGAGCACTTCAGCCTTCAGGCGCGCGGTACCGAATTCCTCGCCGTAAACGTTTTCAGGCTCCGTCAATCCGTCGCTGAAGGCCACTAGAAGGCTGCCGGGTTTCACCGGGAGCGTGCATTCGGTGTAGTCGACTTCCTCAAAAAGTCCGACGACCGTTCCGCCCTGATCGAGGCACTGCACGCAGCCATCATTGATGAAGAACGGCGGCAAGTGGCCGGCGTTCGTGTAAGTCAGAGTTTTGGCTTCGGAATCATAGATGGCGTAAAAGAGCGTGGCGTAGCGATCGTCAGAAGTATTTTTGAACAGGTGCCGATTGAGGCGGGTGACGATCTCGGCGCTGCCCGCGGCACTCTCGAAGAGAGCGGTGCTGCGCATGGCGGCTTGCAGGCTGGCCATCAGCAGCGCAGCGAAAATGCCTTTCCCACTGATGTCCGCAACTGTGATTGCTACGCGCGTGGGACCGAGAGCGATGAAATCATAATAATCGCCGCTGACCACTCGCGCGGGACGGCAGACGGCGGCCAAGTCAAGTCCAGGGACGGACGGCAGCGAGTGCGGAAAGAGCTGTTGCTGGACTTCGCGCGCGATTTCCACTTCATGAGCGAGCTTTTGGCGTTCGCGCTGTTCTTCGATCAATTCGCCGACCGATCCGATCATTTCGTTGAATGATTCGCCGAGCGAGCCGAGCTGGTCGCGGCGGGAGATGCGCACGCGGTAAGCCAGGTCGCCCCGGCGCACGTGCATGGTGCCTTCATAGAGATCGGAGATCGAACGGGTAATAGTGCGGGCTAGTAAAAAACCTGTCGTAAAGGCGGCAAGCTCAAGCACGAGAAACACAATTCCCATTGCCTCGAGGGCTTCGATGACATAGGGGCCGATATCGCCAACGGAACTCAGAAGAGCGCGATTGACGCTGGAAGCGCGCAGCGTAAATTTGGCGAGCACCGGGCGGCTTACGGCCTCGCCGCCGTCGGCGCGTTTGGCCTCCAGCGTGGATAGGCCCGTAAATGAGGGATCGAGCCAGGACGTGGCAGGCGCCAGTTTTCGGTCTGAGCTCATTATCTGCTGGTGCGAGACGTAAACGGTTCCGTTGAGGCGGATGCTGCGCGTGGATGATTTCTCCGCCGGCTCCAGCAAGGTAAAGTCGATAGAACCCAGCTGAGGCGGGAAACTATTGATCAGCGCGGAAGTCATTGGGGCGACCACCAAGACGGTTGCGCTTCCACCGGGGACGCGGAGGCTTTCCGCCGAGGCGAACCACAGCTGGCCGCGAAATTCGGCCAGGCCGGCGAACTGCGATCCGCCTTTCGCGCGAATCAGCTGCGATCCGTGGTTCAAATAAACGCCCAAGGAGGGCCATTTGGCCTGTGCGGCGGCTATTACACTGTGCACAGCGGGGCGCAACAAGATAGGGCTCACCACGGCAGTGGAGTTCGGATTCACGGGCTTATCCGGCTCGATGCCACGTTCGCGAGATAATGCCGCAGCGATCGCGTTGGTATCCGTAGAGATGACGTTGATGCGCTGCTGCAGGTCGTCATGAAGGAGATGCGCGCCAATTTGCAGTTCCAGCAGAGAGGCCGCCGCGCCGATCATCGCCAGCAAAAGCAGAATCGGAATTACCGCACCGAAAATATAGACGACGACCAGCCGGTTGCGAAGGCTCCAAAGCAGGCGATGGCGAATCCACGGGGTACTGCGAATCAGCAGATATGCGACCGCCAGGAATGCCAAGAAGCCGACAAATGACAGAGGGCTCAGCTTAGCGCCCAAGTGGCGCGCGAGCAGGACGCCCGCATAGACCAGAATGATGGCGAAAGCGAGGCGGTCCAGCGGCGAGGTCTTCCGAAAAAAAAGCCAGACTCGACGGGGAGAAAAGCGGTGAGCGAGAGACGAATGCCGCGGCGGCTCTCGCAAATGCGTGCCCGTACCGCTCATGTTA
>DATLSB010000179.1:0-11054 GCA_035534415.1 Candidatus Dormiibacterota bacterium
TCTCGGAAAACTGTTTCCCTCCCTGGCGAGAGAAACTTCCCGCCCCCCGGCAGGCTCCCGTGCCCTCGCGAAAACCCGAACGCCGAAAATTCAAACGGTGAATGACAAAAATCAGCTCTCATGAATTAAGCAGGCTAGGGGACTATTTTAGAACTCTTGTGGGAGAGTTCGTGTCAGCCGACGATAGCACAGCAATTGCCACTCTATTGAGACTGTCGCAGCTAAAGACCTGCGCTCCCCCAGCAAGACGCCCAGGTGATGCCATTTGGGGGTCGGCTATGTGGTGATGCCCGAGCACGTTCACCTTTTGATCTCGGAACCGGCACGAGGGACCCCTCACGCTACTGACTTGGCCGCACCGCAAACAGCTCGTCTCATATCGGAGCCGATCTTTCCCCGGTTAACCCGGACGGTCCGCGTCAATTGACACCGCATACCCGCTGGCATATCGTTCAGAGCCTGCAGGACAGCACCATATCGATACTGTTCCAGGAGGTCATTTGACGGTCGAATCGCGCCATACGTTCGAACAGATCGCCGGCTGCCGCGTTAGCATGCTTCGCGGTGGCGTGGGAGATCCTTTGCTTTTTCTGCACGGTGGGGGAGGCGCTGGCCGGTGGCTTCCTTTCATGGGCCAGCTCGCCGACAAATTCGAAGTGATCGTGCCGGAACATCCCGGATTCGGCCTTTCCGAGACGCCTGCGTGGCTCGATAACATCGGTGACGTGGCCTACTTTTATCTCGATTTCATCGACGCGCTCAAGCTAAAGAACATCCATCTGGTCGGCAATTCCCTCGGTGGATGGATCGCCTCGGAGATAGCCGTTCGCGATCAGCATCCATTCCGCACGGTGGCGTTAGTCGCGCCTGCGGGAATTCGGGTCGACGGCACTCCGCCTGCCGACATTTTTCTGTGGTCCCGCGAGGAACTTACCAGGAATCTCTTCTACAACCAGGAACTAGCGGAAGCCGCGTTGAATGCACCCATGAGCGAAGAAGAACAAAATATCCAGCTGCGAAACAGCATCACAATGGCCAAGCTTGCCTGGCAGCCGCGCCTCAACAGCCCGGACTTGAAGAAATGGCTGCATCGCATTCACGTTCCGACGCTGATCGTTTGGGGCGACTCGGATCGCCTGATTCCGCCGGCGTATGGCCCAGCTTTTCAGTCACTGATTCCCAGTTCGCGTCTGGAAGTAATCCCTCAATGCGGCCACCTGCCGCACGTAGAGAGGACAGCCGAGTTCGTTTCGGCGTTGACTAACTTTATCGAGGCGGACCGCTCATGAAATTCTTCTTCTTCCATCTGATGCCGTACGCGGCGCTCGATCTTGCGGAAGCCGCAAAATTCAAATCGGTGTCCGTGCTGCTGCCGAATTCTTTATACGATCCGGTTCAGGGCCACGCGCTCTATAACCGCTACCTGGACGAAATGGAGTACGCGGACCAACTGGGATTCGATGGTGTCTGCGTAAACGAGCATCATCAGACGCCCTATGGCTTGATGCCCACCCCAGGCGTCACGGCTGGCGCACTGTCGCAAAGAACGCGTCGCGCCAAAATCGCTGTGCTGGGACGCGCGCTGCCCCTGCTGAATAATCCGCTCACGGTCGCGGAGGAGTTCGCCATGCTCGACAACATCACAGGCGGGCGCCTGATCGCTGGGTTCGTTCGCGGCATCGGCGCCGAATATCACGCCTGGGGCGCCAATCCCGCAAACTCGCACGAGCGCTTCCACGAAGCGCATGATCTGATCCTGCGTGCCTGGACCGAAACGGGCCCATTCGCGTTTGAGGGCAAGCACTATCAGTTTCAGTACGTAAACCCATGGCCGCGCCCCTATCAGCAGCCGCATCCGCCGATCTGGATTCCTTCGCAGGGCAGCCGGGAAACAATCGAGTGGGCCTGCGATCCCAAGCGCAAATATGTCTACCTGCAGACCTTCAGCCCTGTGGCGGCTGTTGCTAAATATATGGCTATGTATAAGGACGAGGCTGCCAAGCGCGGCTACGAAGCGGCTCCCACGCAGCTCGGATGGGCCGTGCCTGCTTACGTCGCCGAAACGGACGCACAGGCCTATCGCGAAGCCAAACCGCATATCGAAAATTTCTTCAACCGCTTCCTGCGCATGCCGCCAGAAATGCTTTTGCCTCCGGGATATCTGTCGTACGAATCGATGAAAGGTGTCATGAAATCGAAGGCGTCCATCACGGGTGGCGGAAGGACGATCGACGACCTGCTCAAAAGCGGCATGTTCCTGTGCGGCAGCGCGGCCACCGTCCGGCAGCAGATCGAAAATCATCAGAAGCAGATCGGCTTCGGGTATCTCCTCACCATGTTGCAATTCGCCACATTGCCGCACGAACTGACGAAACGCAGTTCCGAAATCTTCGCGCGCGAAGTGATTCCGGGTCTGCGCCATTTAGCCGAAGAGCCAGCGCCAGCAGAAGCAAGATAAACGGTTTTTAACTTCGCATTTGTTCCGGAAGTTGCCGAAATATATCTGCGAACTCACACAAGGTGTATAGTTGCCGGGTTTTTCGCGTGACAACGCACGGAGTACGCTGTTTCAGTTCACGGGTCCTTGGGGCCATATGGGAGGCAGGTCTTTAATGGCGATCGCGACGATTAACCCGGCAACGGGAGAACTGCTCAAAAGCTTCGAGCCTCTTTCGGATTCGCAAATCAACGATAAGATTCGACGGGCCGCGGAAGTATTTCCGAAATTCCGCGCACTCACCTTCGCGCAACGCGCCCAGATGATGCGCAAAGCTGGCGATATCTTAGAATCCGAGAAGAATGCCATTGCCCGCCTCATGACCACCGAAATGGGCAAGACGCTTCGTTCCGCCGTCGATGAAGCCGTTAAGTGCGCGTGGGTGTGCCGGCACTACGCCGATTGCGCAGAGGCATTTCTTGCCGATGAAATTATCCAGACGAATGCGACCCGAAGTTACGTCCGTTACCAGCCGCTCGGCATCATTCTTGTGGTTATGCCGTGGAACTTCCCGTTTTGGCAGGCTTTTCGCTTCATCGCCCCGGGGCTGATGGCTGGAAACGTGGGCTTGCTGAAACATGCCTCGAATGTTCCGCAGTGCGCGCTGAAAATCGAAGAAGTCCTTTGCCGGGCGGGATTTCCGGAGGGCGTATTCCAGACGTTGCTGATTGGCGCCGACAAGGTGGATCGAATTCTGGATGACCCGCGAATCGCTGCTGCTACGCTTACCGGAAGCGAGGAGGCGGGCGTAAGTGTTGGAACGGGTGCGGCGAAAAGAATCAAGAAAGTGGTGTTGGAGTTAGGCGGCAGCGACCCGTTTGTGGTCATGCCCAGCGCTAACTTTGATGAGGCAGTCGCGACCGCCGTCAAAGCGCGCACGATCAACAATGGCCAATCCTGCATCGCGGCAAAGCGCTTCATCGTCGCGGAATCGATCGCCGACCGTTTCGAGCGCGAATTCGTCGCCCGGATGCAAACGCTTCGCGTCGGTGATCCAATGGATGAGAAGACTGACGTGGGTCCTCTCGCAAACCCTGACGCCGTGAAATCCGTTCACGAAGCGGTTCAGAAGACCGTCCAAGCCGGCGCGCGCCTTTTGGTTGGCGGTAAACCTGCCGAGGGGCCGGGAAATTTCTACTTGCCGACTGTGCTTGCAGATGTCCCCCCAGACTCGCCCGCATACCGAGAGGAGATTTTCGGGCCGGTCGCCTCGATTTTCCGGGTCAAGGACATTGATGATGCAATTCGCGTCGCCAACGACAGCAGATTCGGATTGGGAGCTAGCACTTGGACCAATGATCCGGCGGAACAGGAACGCTTCATCAACGAGCTTGAGGCCGGCATGGTGTTCATCAATCAAATGGTCGCTTCCGACCCGCGCCTTCCTTTCGGTGGCATCAAACATTCGGGATTTGGCCGTGAGCTGAGCGTCCATGGGATTCGAGAGTTTACGAACATTAAGACGGTGGTCGTCAAGTAGTTCGTTGCTGCGGTACCGCGTGCCGCCGGCCTATCCCAAACCTCGACGAGGAAACGCCAACTGCAACGCTTGGGCGCGGCGGATCACTTCTCGCAGGCTCTCATGCTCGTACGTTTGTCACAATGAAAATACATTTTCAGCGTTGGTCTGAAAGAGCTTCTTTTTATCCATGTCGCTCATGGGGATGTCGTCCGTCATTGTCACTTCCTCGATCACGAACTCGTATGGATAATCCATCGCATACATCACTCGATCCACGCCCAGCACAGATTGCGCAAATTGTATGGCCGGTCCCCACGGCAGCCCGCTCGTCGTGATATAGATGTTGCGCCGCATGTAATCGCTCGGCAGCATCTTCAGTTTGGGCATGAAAGGCTTTTTTCGCGTTTCCCAGTAGTCGATCCGGTACAGCATGTATGGAATCCCCTCGCCGCCGTGGCCGATGACGATCTTGAGATTGGGGAAGCGGTCGAAAACGCCGGCTGTTATCAGCGCAAGCGTGTGCAAGCTAACCTCGACGTTGAAGCCCCAGAGCGCCCGTTCCATACCCCGCCGCAAGTAAGGTTGAAGCATCTGTGGCCCCGGCTCGCGTGGATGAATGTAAATCGGCACGTTCAGCGCCTCCGCCGCCTCGAAAATATCCCAGAACTTCGGATCATCGAGGTACTCGCCTTCGGTGTGCGAGTTCACCACCGCTCCCTTGAGTCCCAGAGTCTTCGTTGCCCGCTCCATCTCCTTGGCTGCGGCCTTTGGGTCCTGCGGAGCAATCGCGGCAAGCCCGGCAAAGCGCGTCGGATGTTTGCGAATCGCTTCTGCAAGCTGATCGTTGGTCGATGACGCCAAGGAATTTGCGGTCGGCGCGTCGAACACCTGCACGCCCGGCGCGGTTAGGAACGTCAGCGCCAGATCGACTCCGCTCGCGTCCATATCGCTGATCCGTCCCGCACCCATGTCAGCCAGCCGCCTCACGATCGGACTGGCCGTGCCTTCACCTTCGCCGGAGCGCTGTCCGGCCGATCCCCACATGCTCGCAAGTCCCGGATGCGCGAACGGATTCTTGTCGAGCAGCTTCGTGTACATTTCAAACATTTCGAGCGGCCCCCAGGCTCCTTCCGTCTCTATCCGTTTGTAGGGTACCTTGCGCGGTTTCGCCGCCTCAGTGTTTGCCACGGGCATTTTGATTTGCGCGAGTTCCGAAGCTGCCGCCGTCGTTCCGGTCGACATCGCCGCGTATGCCAGCGCCGCGCTTTTTACAAAGGATCGTCTATCCATTGCCACACCCCCGTCGCCCTGAATCTTCCTGGGGGATTGTATCTCCCAGGCTGTGTTCCGGAAAGACCGCGAGAACGCCTAATTGGGCGGCAAACCGGAACGGATGAATCGTGCATGCGTCTATATGGTTCCGGCCGCGAGAGTGCGGCTCCGCGCCCGGTCACGGCCCATGTGTTGCTGCGTAACCACGAAACTAAGGCTGCGTGGCATCTCCCGCGCCGGACAGCTCGAATACCCAAAGCGTTGTCCCACCGGCCGGATTGGCAATCTCCGGCGTCAGTTGCGGCCAAGCGACCGGTCCACCATTGCCGGCGACGACCGCAACATATTGCTTGCCACCTGCGCTGTAGGTGATGGGCGTAGAACTGACAGAAGCGCCCAAGGTTCGCTGCCAAAGAATTTTCCCGTTCTGCGCATCGAACGCCCGGAAGCGCCGGTCGCGCGAGCCAGCGAAAGCGATCCCGCCGGCTGTGACCAGCGTCGAACTGCTCATGGCCGCGCGTTGCCGATATACCCACGCAACTTTTTTAGTCTCCAAATTGATAGCCTCGAGGCGCCCGATTTTGCCGTCGCTATTCGGCCGCGGACGCAGCACAAAATGCATGTCGCTTCCGCCTTCCGCCGTTTGCGAGGCGTCGCGCGGCACCCACGTGAAATCCTGGCAGGATTCGTACATGACCACGTAGAGAGTCGTTGTCTCCGGATCGTACGACGTTGCCGGCCAATTCCGTCCGCCGCCGGAATGCGGGCAGAAATGCTTTGTCACGTTCGCTTCCGGATCGAGTCCGGGAGCGATGATCTTCTTGCCGGTCGTCGGATCGATCGCGCTGACTAGTGTTTGCAGGCCCAAATCCTTCGAGAACTCATATTTCCCGTTGGCGCGATTGACGGCATCGAAAATCATGATTTTGCCGCCTGTGACCACCAGGTTGGTCGGTTTGCCGTGGACGGCCAGTGTGAGCAGCACTTGATCGAACGCCCAATCCAGGTCCCACACATCGCGATTCATGTGCTGGTAATACCAGACCAACTTGCCGGAACTGGGATCGAGTGCCACGGTCGAATCCGTGTACAGCCCGTCGTTGGAGTCGCCACTCTGGCCGTGCGGCTCCAGTAACGTCGCCGTGTCATAGGTTTGGCCGATCCCGAAATACACGAGGTTGAGAGCAGGATCGTAGCTGCCCGACGTCCAGACGGACCCGCCAAACCGCTGGCTCACGGGCGCGCCGTTCCAGCTATCGCCACCAGGCTGGCCAGGGCGCGCGATGGTATGAAAGCGCCAAGCTTCCGCGCCGTCGTTCGCGTCCAGACCCACAATGAAGCAGCCACCTGGATAAGTATTGCAGCCGCTGGCGCCGATCATCACTTTGCCTTTGGCAACGATTGGGCCGCTGTCCAACCGCAGGTGATGCGCTATTTCTTGCGCCCCGAGCACGTCGTGATCCCACACGACCCCTCCCGTCTTCACGTTCAGCGCAACCATATGTCCGTCAGCCGTAGGGGCATATAGCAAGTTCTGATAAATGGCCAGATTCTTTACGATGTTCGAGCTTCCGTTGTGAAGCGCGGCGGGCAGCGGACGCACGTATTGCCAGAGCAGATCGCCGGTTCGGCCGTCAAGCGCCTGAACCGTGTTGGCGCTCTTGATGAAGATGATTCCGTCATGCACGAGTGGCGTGATTTCGTTCGTGCCGGTGGGCAATACCCACGCCCACGCCTCGCGCAGAGAATTGACGTTGTTTCTGTTGATCTCGCGAAGCGGGCTAAACCCTTGGCTCGCGTAAGTACGCCGCCACGTTAGCCAGTCTCCGTCCTGCGGGTGCCGAAGCACTTCATTGCTCACCGGAGTCAGGCTGTCGAGTAACTGCTTCCGTTCCGCCATTGCCGATGTATATCGGGCGTCGTGATTGGCGGGAAGAACATTCCCGGGCTCTGGCACCAGCGGTTTCTGCGCGCCCGATTTAGGTCGGCTCTGCGAATTCGGCGCCGCCTGCGCTGGCAAACACCAGCACGTGCCGGCACTCGCGAGCATTACCGCCGCGATCAGCGGACAGAGGTAGTTTACAGTTCGTTGCGCGGTCGCCCGCAACCAGATCGAACGACGCTCGATAGACTGCAGAAAGGTTTTCGTCATAGTGATCCTATGGGATAGGAAAGCAGCAGACTATTAACATCAACGGCCGGATAGAACAAGGGATACTCGATTAATAAAAAGTAATCAGGCGATCGCTCATCACCGACTGCCGGCCGCGATAGCCATCTAATTAATTTTATTAGTAACCTTGAAAATCTGCTGTCCGGGTACTACTATCCGGCCTCGTTGAAGGAGTTTCGGTCATAAGGTTAAAAAACCATGAGGAAGCTAGGATTCGGCGGCTTCGTTGCTGCCGTCATCATCGCGTGTTTCTTATCGGGCCCATCCCGCGTAGCACGGGCGCAACAGAAACAGGGAGCGTTTACTCCTCCGCCGGGGCCGGACCCGGTCCTAACCGGCCAGCCAGAGCCGCCGCCGGCCGTTCTGCCGCCGGGATTTGATCCGCAGGCTCCGCCGGTTGGGAACTTCCGCAGGCCACAAGCCAAGCCGGTATCAATTCCTCCCCAGCCCGGCGTCACTCCTCTTAACGTCGATCTCTTCACGTCCAAAAACTTCTATCTCGATAAGAAGGAGTGGATGGACCCGCGCTACTACCGCTGCAACACTCCCCGCGAAATGATCGAGCACATGTGGGAGAGCGGGCGCATCGGCGCGCACCCGCCGACCTCTGCATCCTGGGGTGATTGCCGAATCGACTATCCCCGGGATCGCATCGTCAGCCACTATCCGTACAAAACTGCCAAAGAGCAGTTTGAGGCTCTACTCGCCAAGGCTAAGGCCCATGGCGGCCCAACTATCTACACAAAAGCCACTACACCCGATTGGGACGGCTTCTACATCCGCGATCCCAATGGCACCGACGCACCCGGCTTCGTCGGCCCCGACCAGCGCGCTTTCGCATTCTTTGGCCGCGGCGAACGCTGGCAATGGGGCGGCATCAACCAGGCCCCGACTCTGCTCTCGCTTCTCACGCCGGAATATCAGGCACGCTACGTCCAGATGATCTACCACGAAGTGGTAGATAACGCGAAGCAGTGGAGCGCCTCTTTCTGCTGGCCCGAGGGATTCACCCGCTGGTGGGCCGAGCCTTCACAGGCCTCCAATTTCGAGCTGACCATCACACCGACTCGCGTCGAGTTCCTCTCGGGCGTGGCCGACAACTTTATTCGCGAGTTTTTGGTCGGCCAGACACACCACGTGCAGAAAGTTCCGCAGTGGTATGGCGAAACCATCGCTTTCTGGGATGGCGATACGCTAGTTGGCTGGACCGCCAACGTACAGGGCTGGACGCAGCACACGCTCTTTGAATTCTCGAACGAAATGCAGACAGTGGAGACGTTCAAGCCCCTGTACGACGCACACCACCACTTCGTTGGCATCCAAACCGAGGCAGTCTGGTATGACCCGGAGTCACTGGTTCAGCCCGTGGTCCTCCACGACCGGTTCCTTCGTTGGGCCAAGGCCGGCGATCCTCGGGCCCGATTTACCTTCATCGAGTGCCTTTCGGACATCAAAGACGTCAACGGGCGGCCGGAACAGCTTTCTCCGGGCGATCCGGATTACGTCGATTATTACGGACGTCCTTGGGCGCAGGATTGGGAGAAATATTTCGAGAAGGGCTGGAAGGACAAGCCCGACGATAGCGGCCTGCCAAGCAGCGTGCTAAACCAGCTAAAGTAAAAGGGGCAGACGAGCCGTGAATCGCGGCCCATCCGGCAGCAGCGTTCTTGCCGGGTGAGCTGCGCCCATCATATCCGTTTTGACGTCTTAGACGAGCCGAACCCGACTTGGGCGTTATTTACGATTCGCTGCTTTTGGCGCATTCTGAAATCCTGCAGCAGCTGCTGGAACCGACGTCCCCGCGCTGCCTTAAAAAAATGTCATAAACTGCGCCTAATCGACGCGGTTTTTGCAGATTAACGTGTAATGTTCGTTGCATACCTTCGCACTCCGGTGTAGCTTTCCGCTCCAGCAAGGCGCTAAGAACTTCGCGCCCGCGTCAAATACCAAAGGTGGGGACGGATGAGAAAAATAATCGCAATCGTGTCGTTGCTCTTCTTCGCGTGCGCTGGTTTCGCTGGCAGCGCAGCGGCGCAGAACCTCGTCATCAAAAACGTGCGAATCATCGAGGGTAATGGAACGGTGATCGATCAGGGATCGATCATCATTCGAGGCGGGAAGATCGCTTCGGTATCGGCCGGTGACGCAAACGCCTCCGGAATGAAAACGATCGACGCCCGCGGTATGAGCGCCGTGCCCGGTTTTATCGACGCGCACCGCCACATCATGCCGCCGCGAAATGACGAGCAATGGTTGAAGACCAAGGCCGCGGCGAACATGCAGCAGTTCCTTGACGCTGGCTACACCACGCTTCTTTCCGGCGCGGGTCACGTGCCGGGAATCCTGGAACTGAAGCAAATGACCGACTCTGGAAAAATCAGGGGTCCGCGAGTAATTCCGTCAAGCCCCATCCCGTTGCAAAAAATCACGGCCGACCAAGCTCGCGCTCAGGTGCGCAAACTTGCGGGATTGCATATTCATTACATCGGCGAGGAGTTTCTGAGCGACAAGCCCGCGCCCGGTGAACTCGAAATTTTGCGCGCGATCGTCGACGAATCGAAGAAATTCAACAACGAGTGGGTGATGGTGCACGCCGTGAGCCCGGAGGCAATGATCGACTCTGTGGAAGCCGGCGCTCCCTTGCTGGTCCACACGCCTCATTTCGGCTGGGTCACCCAGGCGCAAGCGCATGAGGTCGCTGCAGCTCACGTACTGCAGTTGTCCACCATTGGTTTCGGCGTTCCGGTGTTTGGAGTTTTCGCCAACGACAATAAGCCCCGATTCCGCGACGGCGCGCCGTGGCCCTCGGGAGTGATCAACGACGAAGGCCTGGGGCAATCCGCCGGTTATAAAGCCGTGAATGCGCGCACGCTTTGGGATGCGGGAGTCGTTTACGGCTACGGAACGGACACCAACTATGAGCCCAAGGCCGGTCTTTCCCACGAACTCAGATCGCTGAACCTCGTGTTTTCTCCCCAAGACATTATTAAGCTCATGGGCCCGAATACCGCGGCGTTCATCCACATGAGCGACCAGTTGGGCACCCTCGAACCGGGCAAGCTAGCCGATATAGTTCTGGTGGAGGGAAACCCTCTGGACGGCTACTGGAACTTGCTCAGGACGCGCGTGGTAATCAAGGGCGGAGTGATTGTTTCTGATCAGCGCGCGCACCCAGCCCCGGCCGAAGATCATTAGGCGCGGCGGATCGCCAAGATTGGCGGCTCTCCCTCGCCTCGGCTCCACGGTCCTGTGGACGAAGCGTGTGAACTACCATGCGAGCCGCTATTTGAAAGCAATCTTCAGCCGAAGCACATCGCTGCGGATCACTCGAAAAAAGCAATTTCGCCTGCGAGATCTTAACGACATATCGGCGGCATACCGCGCAACCACACCGCCCGTACCGTTCACAGTTTCAACGAGGTTGTCGTCGTCGTAGGCGAAGATGCTGGTCGTCGGAAATTCTTCTTAATCTCAAATTTCAGGAAACACTTGTGCCTCCTGTCTCAGGAAAACATTCCCGTCTTCGCTTCAGCAGTGACACAAATCACACCAGTCGGTGACAATGACCGTCTGTTCGTGCAGCTCAATTCTTTTTCGCGGCGATGACGAAAAGAGTAGGTTAGGCTAATTCAGTGACCGTCCTATTTCGC